>JAZUPR010000082.1:0-7356 GCA_045605285.1 Clostridia bacterium
AGAGTTTCAGAGGTGTGTATAATGAAAAAATATAAAAATATCTTGTTTGACCTTGACGGAACCCTAACCGATTCTTTTGAAGGTGTTGCAAATTCGTTTATATATGGCTTAAAAGCTTTTGGAATTGAAAATGTCAAAAAAGAGGAGCTTGGTTTTATAATGGGTCCCCCTCTTCGTGATGCATATATGGAGCGTTTTGGATTTGATGAAGAAACCGCCATAGCCGCAGTTGCAAAATACCGCGAGAGATATAACAAGAAATTTTTAGAAGAAAACCGCCTTTATGACGGTATTGAAAAACTTCTTCAAAACCTTTGCAGCAGGGGATATAAATTGTTTCTTGCCACCTCAAAACCCGAGGTTTTTGCCACACAGATAATCTCTCATTTTGGCATCGATAAGTATTTTACGGGAATAGGTGCGGCAAGCCTTGATAAATCAAGAGATAATAAAGAGAGTGTTCTTGAGTACCTGTTTTCTGAATTTAATATAGAAAAAGAAGATTCGGTTCTTGTAGGAGACCGCTGCTATGATTTAAAAGGTGCAGAGTTTGTCGGCATAGATGCTGTCGGTGTACTCTATGGCTATGCCGATATGGAAGAACTATCACAGTATAAGAGCGTGTATATCGCAAGAACTGTAGATGATTTGGATAAGTTTTTTGCATAAATAACGGAGATATAATATGAAAAATAAGGCAGTTGTAAAATTTGTTGACGAAAATTCAATAGCCTCGGATTGCGGTATAGAATCTGGAGATGTTATCTTAAAAGTAAACGGAAATGATATAAAAGATATTCTCGATTTCCGCTATTACACCAGCGATGAGTATTATACTGTAGAAGTTGAGAAAAAGGATGGCACCATTGAAGAAATAGAGGTTTATAACGACTATTTTGAGCAGTTTGGCGTCACCTTCCAAAAAGAGCTTATAGACGAGCCAATGCTTTGTCGCAATAAGTGTATTTTCTGCTTTATGGACCAACTGCCGCCAAATGTCCGTTCCACTATGCATTTTAAAGATGATGATGTAAGGCTCAGCTTTCTATCTGGTAACTATGTAACCCTTACAAATCTTAATGATGCAGATGTAGAGAGACTCTGTGCTCTTAAGGTAAGCCCCATAAATGTCAGCGTCCATGTAACCGACGGTGACAGACGTTGTATGATGCTTAATAACAAAAATGCCCATAAGGTTCTCAGTATTATGAAAAAATTTGCTTCCTCAGGCATACTTATGAATGCTCAGATAGTTCTGTGTAAGGGCATAAATGACGGAGAGTATCTTGAAAAAACTATCTATGACCTTGAAAAACTTTACCCTGCCATAAGGAGCATATCTGTAGTTCCTGTGGGAATAAGTGCTCACAGAGAGGGCTTGTATCCTTTGGAAAGCCTTGAAAAAGACGATTGCAGAGAGGTTATTTCTCAGGTAGAAAAATATCAGAGCGAGTTTTTGAAAAAACACTCAACCCGCCTTGTGTATCTTGCGGATGAGTTCTATATAAAAGCGGAAGAAAAAATCCCTCCTTGTGAGTATTACGAGGATTTTCCGCAGATAGAAAACGGCGTAGGTCTTATGGCGGTTTTTGAAGATGAAATAAATCTTGAAATGGAATATTCTTCTTCGTGGGAAAATGCACAGCCGTCGCCAAAAACCATTGCCACATCATATATAGCTTATGACTATATAGTTAAATATGTGGATATGATAAAAGAAAAAAACAAAAATTTAAAATGCAATGTAGAAAAAATAAAAAACAATTTCTTTGGAGAAAAAATCACCGTCACAGGATTAGTGTGTGGAGGCGATATAATTTCTCAACTTAAAGGAAAGGAATTGGGCGAATATCTTCTGATATCAGATAGTATGTTAAAGAGTGATGAAGATATATTTTTAGATGACACAACTGTAGCTGATGTAGAAAGAGAACTTGGTGTAAAGGTTCTTGTTGTTGAAAATTCAGGACAGGGGTTTGTGTCAACGCTTATGAAATAGAAAAAAGGAGTTGATTTTGTGAAAAAGCCAACCTTTGCCATTGTAGGCAGACCAAATGTAGGTAAATCCACCTTGTTCAATAAACTAATCGGAGAGAGAATATCCATTGTAGAAGATACCCCCGGTGTAACAAGAGACAGAATATATGCTGAGGGCGAGTGGCTCACAAAAAAATTCGTTCTCATAGATACAGGCGGTATAGAGCCAAGAAATGATGATATTATTTTAGAGCAGATGAGAAGACAAGCTCAGATTGCCATAGATATGTCCGATGTAATCATATTTATGGTTGACGTTAAATCTGGTCTTACCGCATCCGACCACGATGTTGCAGCAATGCTTCAAAAGTCGGGAAAACCCATAGTCCTTGTGTGCAACAAGGTTGATAATGTGGGCGATGTTCCCATGGCGTTTTATGAATTTTACAATCTCGGCATGGACGAGCCTATTGCTATATCTTCCATACACGGACTCGGCACAGGAGACCTTTTGGATAAGCTCTTTGAATATGTGCCTGAAACCGAGGAAGAAGAGGAAGATGATGATGCCATAAAGGTTGCAGTTATAGGTAAACCGAATGTGGGAAAATCATCTCTTATAAATAAAATACTCGGTGAAAACCGCGTAATTGTGAGCAATATTGCAGGTACAACCCGTGATGCTATAGATACCCAGTATGTTCACGAGGGGCAGAAATACACCTTTATAGACACCGCGGGAATGAGAAAAAAAGGCAAGATAGATGAAAACATAGAAAGATACAGCGTAATCCGTTCTCTCGCGGCAGTTGACAGAGCCGATGTTGTGCTCATTCTCATAGATGCCACCGAGGGAGTCACCGAGCAGGACACAAAAATTGCAGGTTATGCTCACGAACAGGGAAAGGCAAGTATCATTGTTGTAAATAAGTGGGACCTTATAGAAAAGGAAACCAATACAATGGAGCAATTCAGAAAAGATGTTCAAAACGGACTTTCTTATATGACCTACGCTCCTGTAGCCTTTACTTCTGCAATGACAGGTGCAAGAATACCAAAGCTTTTTGAGCTTATCAAGTATGTAAATATGCAACACGCTATGCGAATTTCCACAGGTGTTTTAAATGATATATTAAATGAGGCCACATCAAAGGTTCAGCCACCGTCAGATAAAGGCAGAAGACTTAAGATTATGTATATCACACAGGCAAGTACCAAGCCGCCTACATTTATTCTCTTTGTAAATGATAAGGAACTTGCTCATTACTCTTACGTAAGATATATTGAAAATCAGATAAGGTCTACCTTTGGCTTGGAGGGCACACCCATCCGATTTATCATAAGACAAAGAGGCGAAGATAAGGGGACTAAGTAAAAAAGGAGAGATTTGTTGTGATAAGTGTAATTTTGTTTTGCTCAGCACTGGCGTATCTTCTGGGCAGTATAAATACTTCTATCATCGTGTCAAAGCTTATGTCAAAATCTGATATAAGAAATTTTGGCAGCGGTAATGCAGGCGTTACAAACACCCTCAGGGTTCTTGGCAAGGGGGCTGCTGCAATCGTTGTTGTAGGAGACTTTTTAAAAGGCGTTCTTTCAATACTTGCAGTAAAACTTGTGTTTGAATATTTCGGAATAGTAGGCAATATCAGAATTCCTGAATACTTTGCTGCATTTTTTGTAATGGTTGGACATATATATCCAATATATTTTGGCTTCCGCGGGGGCAAGGGCATAATGACAAGCCTTGCTGTCGTGCTTATGCTTGACTGGGAGATTGGTGTAATACTGCTTCTCATATTTGCTGTCATCTTTGTGACCACCAGATTTGTGTCGCTCGGTTCTTGTATATCAGCGGTTATGTTCCCTGTGCTTGTGTATATGTTCCATTCACACGATGGATATTTTCTCACTTTGAGCGTCCTTATGGCTGCTCTTACATTATTCAAGCACCGTACAAATATCGTAAGACTTGTTCGTGGAACTGAATCTAAGACATACTTTAAGAAAAAACAGTAATATTCGGAGGTGCATATATGTCGGATATTAAAAATATTGCAGTAGTCGGCTCTGGTAGTTGGGGTACTGCGGCTGCTATGCTTCTTCGTAAAAATAATCATAATGTAACTCTCATATCAAGAAACGAATTAAAATGTGCAAAAATGAGAGATACATTGGAAAATACCGAGTATCTTCCAGGCGTAAAGCTTGATGAAAATATAATTTTCACTACAGATATGTCATCTGTATCGGGAAAAGACCTTGTTGTTCTTGTTACCCCGTCAGCAACAATCCGCTCTGTAGCAAGGGAGATTTCGACATATTTAAGAGAAAATCAGGTTATAGTAATCTTGTCCAAGGGTATAGAGAGAGACACTTATCTTCTCATGAGTCAGGTTGTTGAGTCCGAGTGCCCGTCTGCAAGGATTGCCGCTATGTCGGGTCCGTCACACGCTGAAGAGGCTGCGCGGGGTATTCCTACATTGAACGTGGTTGCCTGCAAGGATTTGGAAAGCGCAAAATATATTCAGAAGATTTTCTCCAGCGATGTGTTCAGAGTTTACACAGGCACAGATATAATCGGTGTAGAGCTTGGCGGCTCTGTAAAAAATGTTATTGCCCTGTGCGCAGGTATTATAGACGGCATCGGCTTTGGAGACAATACAAAAGCGGCTCTTATGACAAGAGGTATCAGAGAGATTTCCCGTCTTGGCGTAGTCCTTGGTGCTGATGAAAACACATTCTGGGGACTTTCAGGAATTGGTGACCTTATCGTAACCTGTACCAGTATGCACAGCAGAAACAGACGCGCAGGCATACTTATCGGTCAGGGAAAATCTGTAGATGAGGCTCAAAAAGAAGTTCACATGGTTGTTGAGGGTGTCAATGCAACAATTGCAGTATATGAAATGAGCAAGAAACTCGGTGTAGATATGCCTATAGTTTCGGCTGCATACAGTGTGCTCTATGGAGGAAAAAATCCTAAAGAGGTTGTCACAGAGCTTATGTGTCGCGAAAATAAAAATGAAATAATATAAAATGAGGTATGTGTAAATGATTAGTCTTGATTATTCAAAAATATGTAATTTTGTTTCTTCTGATGAAATAAACTCTATGAAAGAACTTACATTAAAGGCATCAGACATACTTATGAAAAAATCCGGATTGGGGAATGAATTCTTAGGTTGGCTCGACCTTCCTGAAAATTATGATAAGGAAGAATTTAGGAGAATTAAAAATGCTGCAGAAAAAATTCGCTCTCAGTCACAGGTTTTGGTGGTTGTAGGAATCGGCGGCTCATATCTTGGAGCAAAAGCCGCCACAGAAATGCTTACAAATCCTTTCGGGAGTGATTCTGACATAGAAATAATCTATGCAGGCAACAGTATCAGCTCTACTTATCATTCTCAGCTTATTTCATATCTTGAGAACAAGGATTTTTCTGTCAATATTATATCAAAATCGGGCACTACAACAGAGCCTGCATTGGCTTTCCGCCTTCTTCGCAATCTTCTTATTAAAAAATACGGAAAAGACGGTGCAAAAGACAGAATTTACGCTACTACAGATAAATCAAAGGGTGCACTAAAATCCTTTTCCGATAACGAGGGCTATGAAACCTTTGTTGTTCCCGATGATGTAGGCGGCAGATTTTCTGTTCTCACTGCAGTGGGACTTTTACCTCTTGCAGCTTCAGGCATTGATATAGATGCCATGATGCAGGGTGCTTTTGATGCACAATGCGAGTATAATAAGGATTTCGATGAAAATATATGCTATCAGTATGCCGCAATCAGAAATATTTTAAGAGAAAAAGGCAAATCTGTAGAATTTATGGTAAATTACGAGCCTTGTCTTGCATATTTTTCTGAGTGGTGGAAACAGCTCTTTGGCGAGAGCGAGGGAAAAGAGCATAAGGGAATTCTCCCTGCATCTGTAAACTTTTCAACAGACCTTCATTCAATGGGACAGTATATTCAGGACGGAGCAAGAATTATGTTTGAAACTGTTCTCAATGTGGAAAAGCCAAGTCTTGACATAGAAATCCCTTTTGACGAGGAAAATGTAGACGGTCTTAATTTCCTTTCGGGAAAAAGTGTTGACTATGTAAATCATAAAGCGTTTTTGGGCACACTCTTAGCTCATACAGACGGAGATGTTCCAAATATTATAATAAATATACCCGCTCTTGATGCATATCACTTTGGCAATCTGGTGTATTTCTTTGAAAAAGCCTGCGCAGTAAGCGGATATATTCTCGGTGTAAATCCGTTTGACCAGCCTGGTGTGGAATCATATAAGAAAAACATGTTTGCTCTTCTTGAAAAACCTGGATACGAAGAACTTAAAAAAGAGCTTGAGGCTAGATTATAAATCAATGTGGCAAAACTTTTCGTTTTGCCACATTTTTTGCATTCTGTTTATGTTACAATTGTGTTAAAAGTAAATGCTCTAAATTCATTTTTCTTGAAAAAAAGAAAGTTATATGATATACTACATTAAATGGAAGTATATCCGATATAAGAGAAAGGGGATATGGTAATGGATCAGTTTAACGAGACCTTAAAGATAAATAATTTTACCGACAACTCTCAGAAGGTCAGAGAGATTATGGGCGTTGTATATGACGCTCTTCAAAAAAAAGGCTATAATCCTCTTAATCAGATAGTTGCCTACCTGATGAGTGGTGACCCTACATATATCACAGGGTATAATAATGCCCGTATTCTTATTGGCAAATTGGAACGCGACGAAATACTCGAAGAACTTACAAAAGAGTATTTAAAATCATTATAATTTTTATCTATTAACAACGACAAATTGTTATGCAGTTTGTCGTTGCCATATTTTAAAGGACTTTTAGGTGACGGAGAGAGGAAGTGTCATAAATAATATGAAAATTTCAAAAAAAAGCACGACACTTACAGCTGGATTTCTCGTTGCTGCAACCTTGCTTGCAAAGGTTTGCGGTATGCTCCGCGATATTTTTCTTGCAGGAATGTATGGCACAGGCACAAATGAGGCGATAGCATTTTCCACTGCCAGTCGAATTCCGCTTCTGTTTTTTGATATTGCACTTGGCTCTGCAGTTACCTCGGCTTTCATACCTATTTTCAATGAATATCTTGAAAAGGACGGCAGAAAAAGAGCCATAGATTTTTCAAATAGCTTTATAAATCTTGTTGTTTTAATCACATTGATTATGTCAACGGTAGGAATAGTCTTTTCTGAGGGCTTTGTATCACTCATAGCAGGTGGCTATGATGCACAAAAAATAGCGCTGTCGTCAGCTCTTGTAAAGATTTTGTTCCCGACAATAATTTTCACAGGACTTGCATATTGCTTTGTAGGGATTCTTCAGTCTTTCGGCGAATTTTA
>JAZUPR010000083.1:0-4077 GCA_045605285.1 Clostridia bacterium
TCTGTAACAAGCAAGGATATAAGTGATACTTTGAAAAAAGATTTTAATCTCGATATTGACAAGAAAAAATTTGTATTGCCTGACGGAATAAAAGTTTTTGGTACAACATCTGTTGAAATAAAACTTTACCCCGGTATTGTAGGGAAAGTAAAGGTCAATGTAATTAAAGAATAATTTTTAAGGAGTGTATACACGTGGCAAACGATATTATAAGAACTATGCCCTGCAGTATTGAAGCAGAACAATATGTGCTTGGCTCTATAATATTTGATAACGACTGCATTTCTGATGTAATAAGCAGACTTAAAATTGAAGATTTTTATCTTGAACAACACAAACATATATATAAAGCAGTTATTGACCTGTCAAACAAAGCAAAGCCTGTAGATATTATTACTCTTAAAAACGAACTTTCAGGAGTATTCGACAGTACAGGCGGTGTAGAATATCTTACTGAAATTAGATTAATGGTAACAACTACCTCAAATCTTAAACATCATATAAAGATTATTGAGGATATGTCAATACTTCGAAAGCTTATAAGAGCATGTAATGAAATAACAGAATCAGGTTATAATGCAAACGAAGATGTAAATATCATATTAAACAATGCTGAAGGAAAAATATATGATATTATGCAAAACAAGGAAATGACAGAGCTCTTTCCTATTAAAGAAATTCTTGCACAAAATCTTACTAATCTTGAAAAAATGCTTCAGAGTCCTGATGAAGCAACAGGAGTTCTTTCAGGCTTTACCGACCTTGATAAACATATAAACGGTTTTCAACCGTCTGACCTTGTACTTATTGCAGCACGTCCTGCTATGGGAAAAACAAGTCTTGCTCTGAACATAGCAACAAATGCTGCTGTTAAATATAACATACCTGTCGCAATATTCAGCCTTGAAATGAGCAAGGAACAACTTGCAAACAGAATTTTATGTTCTGAAGCACTTATTGAAAGTGACAAAATGCGTCGAGCTCAAATAGATGGTGATGAAATGAGAAAGCTTGTTATGACTATCAATGAGCTTTCAAAAGCCCCCATTTATATTGATGACACAGCAGGTATAACTGTTGCAGAAATTAAAGGTAAATGTAAAAAACTTAAAATGAAAAATCAGCTTGGATTAGTTGTTATAGATTATCTTCAGCTTATTCAGGGAAACACCCGTGAAGGCAGGCAAAATGAAGTTGGTGAAAACAGCAGACTTTTAAAAATTCTTGCAAAAGAACTTGAAGTACCTGTTATAACACTTTCCCAGCTTAGCCGAGCAAGTGAAAAAAGAGAACAGCACAGACCTGTTCTGAGTGACTTGAGAGATTCAGGTTCAATCGAGCAGGATGCTGATATGGTTATGTTCCTGTATAGAGATGATTACTACAATGAAGACTCAGAAAAGAAAAATATTGCAGAATGTATTATTTCAAAATTCAGAAACGGTAGTACAGGAACAGTTGAACTTGGTTGGAGAAAACAATATACAAAATTTACTAATCTTTCTAAAAAGGTGCAATAAAAATAATGTTTAAACTTGAAGATAATGTAATATCTACAATTAAAAAACATAATATGTTACTTGGTGGCGAAAAAATTATAATTGGCGTATCAGGTGGCGCTGACTCGATATGTTTACTGTCTGTTATGAACAATATTGCAGACCTTTATAACCTGAACATTATTGCAGTTCATGTAAATCACAATATTCGTGGAGATGAAGCAAAACGCGACGAAGAATTTGTAGCACATTTTTGCAATGAAAGAAATATTGAATGTATAATAGAAAGTGTTGATGTGCCTGCTATTTCAAAATCAGATAAAATCTCACTTGAACTTGCGGGCAGAAATGCACGATATAATATTTTCAATAAAATTTTAAAAGAAAAAAATGCAGATAAAATTCTTGTTGCACACAATAAAAATGACAGTGTAGAGACAGTTATAATGAAACTCATCAGAGGTGCATCTTTAAATGGATTAAAGGGTATATCCCCTACTAACGAAAATATTATAAGACCACTTATAGAATGCACTCGGGACGATATAGAACATTATCTGTCACTTTGTAATATAAATTTTGTTACAGACAGTACAAATAATGAGGATTTATATACCAGAAACATTGTGAGGCATAAAATTATTCCACGATTTTTGGAAATAAATCCAAATGTAATCAACACGATATATGCAAATACCCAAAGCATTGCATCTGATGATGACTATATAGACACTGTTGTTGAAAAAGAACTATCAAAACGTCTGCTTGTTAAAGAAAAATATGCACAACTTGATATTACAGATTTTGACATGCTTCACTATTCAGTTAAAAGCAGAATTTTATTAAAAGCGATATCTTGTGTAAGCGGTTCTAAGCTAAATATTGAACAAAAACATATAAATATATTGTTAAATGCTGATACAACAGGAAAATCATTTGATTTAAGCAACGGGATTAATGTTGAAAAATCATACGATAACTTTATTATAAAAAAAACCATAGAAGAATATAAAGATTATTCTTATTGTATAGATAATTTTAAAACAGTATATGTCAAAGACTTTTGCATAAATTTTGGGTTAACTGACAATAATGATATAAGTGATAAAACACATATATATATAAATTATGATAAGTTAAAAGGAAAATCACTTTATATAAGAAACCGACGAGACGGAGACAAATTTATACCATCAGGTATGAATAACGAAAAAAAGCTTTCAAGATTTTTTATAGATAATAAAATACCCAATCATATAAGAGAATCTATCCCATTATTATGCACAGATGATGATATTGTGGCAGTTTTAGGCGTAAGAGTAAATCAAAAATATATTGTAACATGCAATACAAAAGAAATTTTAAGAATTACACTTTCAGGAGGAAAAATATGAGCAACGTTAATCCGGATGAATTTTGCAAGGAAGTTTTGTATACACAAGAACAGATAGAAAAAAGATGCAAAGAACTTGGTGAAAAAATATCAAATGATTATGCAGGAAAACAAGTTACATTTATATCTATACTGAACGGTGCATTTATGTTTACTGCAAATTTATTGAAAAATATTACAGTTGATTGCAGAATTGACTTTATGCAAGTGTCAACCTATGGAGCATCCACAACAACAAGCGGAGATTTTATTGTTAAAAAAGATTTATCGCTTGATATAGAGGGTAAAGATGTCATTATAGTTGAGGATATTTTGGATACAGGATTTACACTGTACAATTTAATAAAACATTTAAAAAAATATAATCCAAACTCAATTAAAATCTGCACAATGATAGATAAACCTCTTCGTCGTGTAAATGATATAGAGGCTGATTATGTGGGATTTACAATGGATAATGATATGTTTATAGTCGGTTGCGGACTTGATTTTTCCCAGCAGTACAGAAATCTGCCATACATATGTATTCTTAACGAATCCATTTATTTATAATAGTTTAACATTTAAGACGGAGGCGAATTTATTTGAAAAAATACATAAAGGGCATAGGATTTTATGCAATTTTACTTGGTGTAATATTCGTTATATATTTTATGCTCAACTTCTCAACAGAGCCAACAAAAATAGAATTTGGCGAACTTATAAATGATATAAAAAATCAAAAGATTTCAACTCTTGAAATAATTGACCATACAGCAATTATAGAGAAAAAAGATGGTTCTGATGCTGAGTGTTATATCCCATCAATTTCTGTTCTTTACTATCACGTTGGTGACGAATTAAACGAACAGATATCAAGCGGAATCATTGAATATAAAACTCCTCAGCCTGCAACACCACCTTGGTGGGTAAGTATGCTCCCTACCCTCTTTCTCATGCTTGTGCTTGTATTCTTCTGGATATTCTTTTTCAGACAGACTCAAGGCGGCGGTAAGGGTGCAATGAATTTTGGCAAGAGTACTGCAAAAATTCACATTAATGATAAAAACAAGGTTACATTCAAAGATGTTGCAGGCGCAGATGTAGAAAAAGGCGAACTTGAAGAGATTGTCGATTTCCTTAAAGACCCTGCAAAATTTCAGACACTTGGTGCAAAAATTCCAAGAGGTGTTCTTCTTGTTGGAC
>JAZUPR010000084.1:0-5897 GCA_045605285.1 Clostridia bacterium
TTTTGAAATAAAAGAGAGTTCGGGAAATGACCTGAATAATACACACATGGATAAGGTAAGCACTGACCTTTCATTAAACAGACAATATGTTAATCAGAGGTTTTCCCTGCCTACAAATGGCGATATTATTGTAAGAGATATAAGCTTTTACCTTGGTGATGAACTGAGAAATGCTTTTCTTATGTGTGTAGACGGACTTACAAACGGAGAAATGATTAATGAAGCAATTCTAAAGCCGCTTATGCTATACAAGGATAAGGATGAAAAAATTTGTGCTGATATAGAATATATATCAAATCATTTAATTCCTCACACGCAACTATCCTTGTCGGATGATATGGAAGGACTTTTGTCAACTGTTAATATAGGAAATGCAATAATGTTTATAGACGGTTTTGATAAGGCATTGATTTTTGATGTAAAGTCCTGGGAGCATAGGGGAGTAAGCACCCCTTCTGCTGAAGAGGTAATTCAAGGACCTCATGAGGGGTTTAATGAAGTGTTAAGATGTAATACAGCACTTATAAGGAAAACCCTTAATAATCCCGATTTGGTGATGGAAACTGTTTCTCTTGGAAAAACAAGTAAAACCCCCGGTTCTGTTGCTTATATAAAAAATGTTGCAAATGATAGTCTGGTAAATGAGGTAAAGAGACGAATTAATAGTCTTGATGCTGAATATATACTGTCTAGTTTAGATGTGGAGCAATATATTGAAGAGGCGTCTTTTTTACCTATTCCGCAAATAGTAACCACCGAAAGACCCGATAGGGTATGTAAGGCTCTTGTAGAGGGAAGGGTAGCTCTTATTCTAAATGGAAGCTCTCAAGTTCTTGTTATGCCGGCAACTATCTTTGATTTGGCATCTTCTGTTGAGGATGACTATCTCCGATTTCCGTATTCTCTTTTAATACGAGTTGTTCGTATGGCTGCCATCTTAATTTCACTTTTAACTCCCGCAGTATATGTAGCCATAACCCAGTATCATCAGGATATGATACTGAAGGACTTGTTTTTGTCTATTCAATCATCCAGACTCTCTGTTCCGTTTTCGATTATTTTTGAATTGCTTATTATGGAACTGTCTTTTGAATTGATAAGGGAAGCCGGAGTGAGGGTTCCCGGGCATATTGGTTCCACCCTTGGAATTGTTGGAGGTCTTATTCTCGGTACAGCTGCAGTAGATGCAAATATAGGAAGTCCCATAATGATTATAGTTGTGGCAATAACAGGTATTGCATCATTTGCCATACCGTCATACTCTTTGTCTTTTTCTTTAAGATTTTCACGGTTTATTTATATTCTCTTTGCTGCACTTGGCGGATTTTTGGGCTTGTTTTCAGCCTTTTTCTCAATAACCATTATGTATATGGGCACAAAATCTTTTGGAGTTCCTTACGGAAGTCCTGTTGCACCTTATAAAAAGCAAAAGGGTATATCTGCATTTTTCAGAAAACCATTGTGGATGCAGGAAGAAAGACCGGAATATTTAAGACCAAAATCTAAAAAAAACAAACCACCGGTAACGAGAAAGTGGCTTTATTAACGGAGGATTTATATGACACAAATAAAAAAATATCGTTGGCTGTTTATTATGCTGATTGGCTATAATGCTCTCTTTTTTGGCTCGTCAATGCTTGTGTATTTTGGAAAAACTGCATCATATATTTTAGCTGTAGTAGCTACTGTTATTTCATTGGTATTATACAGCTTTTTGTATTCATCAAAAAATTTACACTTCATATGTAATAATAAAAAAACATCAAAGATTTTTTCTGCCATAATTTCTCTTGTAGCCCTTGTTTCGTGCATAGCAACCATTGCCTACTCCTGTGAGAGCTTTGGGGTGTTTTTTTTAAAGAAATCTCCGTTTTTGTATATTTTGTCCTTTGTAATACTTGCTACAGTATGTGCCTCCTGCTTTGGAATTAAGCCTGTTTCCAGATATGCATTTATATCAGGAACTGTCATATTTGCAGGAGTGATTATTCTATCACTTCTCTTTGGGGATAAATATGATGTAAATAATCTCTATCCCATTTTTGGAACAGTGTCAGCAAAGGGAGTTTTATATTCTGTGTTTCTGTTTTCGAGCATTATTTACTTGTGCCCTATTATATGGAAAGATAAGAATATTAATTGTAAAATTGGAAGTGAAATCAGAAAAATTATACTTATATCAGGTTTTTTGATTGCCCTTGTATGTGTAACATATAATCTTTATACCCCTTATGCTGCAATGAGTAATATGCAAAATCCTCTTCTTGCTGTTGCAAGCTCTGTTGATTTTGATGTGCTTTTTGAAAGATGTGAGGCGGTTGTCTTTATAATGTGGATTTTTGCTACGTTTATCAGCTCTTCAGCTCTTTTTACATTTTTTTTGAATAATTTTTCTTATGCAATAAATCTTTCAGATAAAAAAGCCTTATTGGGTGCTGGTGCTGTTGTAGTATCGTCTGCCGCTGTAATTTGTAATAAATTTTCATTTCATGAGTATTTGTATATGATATCTCTGGTACTTACATTTCTGGTGTCGGTAATCATTCCTGTCATATCTTTTATTATATACTTTGCATCCGGGGGGAATAAAAAATGAAAAAATGTATGTTGTTTATTGTTTTTTTTAGCTGTATATTTATATCCGGATGTTATGATATGACAGATATCGAAAATATCAAGAGCATATCTGCTATTGGAGTAAGTGAGACTACAATGACATTTTGTACAGTAACTACAACTCCTGATGAAAAAATTTATGGTTTTGATATATATGAGTTTGATACAGACAATATATACGACGGGCTGAATGAAATAAGCTTAACCACAGGAAAAGAGGCGAGCATTTCACATCTTGAAGCAGTAATATTTGAAAAAGACTGTCCCATTGAAATATATAAAAGCATATCATCAACTGTTGCAGCTGGAATTGAGTCACATCCAAAGGTTATGACCGCTGTATCTGAAATTCCTGTTAAAGAGTTGTTTGAAGACATTAACATTCCGTCAGATACAAGCTTGTATAAAATAATATCTGATGTTTTAAATGATAAATTTGCGTCCGTTACAGAGTGCAATATGCTTGATTTGTATTATGGCACAAGATTTTCAAAAAATGCCATCTTGCCCGTTATAAAACTAAATGATGATGGGAATATAGAACACACCGGCTCAACCTGTATAAAAGAAGATGACATCTTGCTTTTAGATAAAGATATCACAAAAACAGTAAATCTTTTGTCAAATAAAAGAAAACCGGTATTTTATGAAATGCCTTTTGGTGATACAGCAGTTAATATGACGGATATAAATGCTAAGTTTGATAAAGATAAAAACCTTTTGTCATTTAATATTAGTTTGGTATACAATCTTACTGCTGCCGATAGAGATACAGAAAAGAAAATTACTGACAGAATAAGGTCTGATATTATAAAAATTATTGATTATAAGGATATGGGGTATGATGTGTTAAATGTTTATAGATATATTTTAAAAGGGTTTTATACAGAAAAAAGATTAGAAGAATTTTTAGAAAAAAGTGGTGGGAGAGAAAATTTTCTTAAAAGCATAAATTATAATGTTGATATAGAAATAAAAAGAGGAGATTTTTAATGGTTTTAAAAATTTTGTTTTCTCTGGTAAGCTTGTGGATTTTTATATATACAATTTCTTATGGAATGTGGGAAATAAATAAAAAAAACAAGCTCGGAGCATCTTTTGTATTTCTTTTTAGTGCTCTTGAGCTTGTTATATCTTTTTTTGCAATTTGTATCTGTTAAACAGATAATTTTTCAAGTAAATCGAAAAAATACTCGGGAGGCTCTTTTGTAAATTCCATATATTCTCCTGTTGCCGGATGATTAAATCCTATAACTCTTGCGTGAAGAGCTTGTCCTGCAAGGTTGTATGGGTTTTTTAATGTATATACAGGGTCGCCTATTATGCTGTGACCTATATATTGCATGTGTACCCGTATCTGATGGGTTCTGCCGGTTTCAAGGACACATGAAACATAAGTGGCGTTGTCAAGATGTTTTAAGACACTAAAATGCGTAACTGCATTTTTTGAGTTTTGTGATGTTACAGCCATTTTTAATCTTGATGTAGGGTGTCTTCCGATTGGTGCATCAATAGTACCTTTTTTTGATTTTAAAAGACCGTTTACTATGCAAACATATTCTCTCTTTGTGGTTTTATCTTTTAGTTGCTGAGCAAGGGAAAGGTGAGCTTCGTTTGTTTTCGCAACGAGCAAAAGACCTGATGTGTCCTTGTCTATACGGTGCACAATTCCGGGGCGTAGCACTCCGTTTATACCGCTTAAAGAATCCTTGCAGTGATACATCAGTGCGTTTACTAAAGTTCCTTCGTAGTTTCCGGGAGCAGGGTGCACAACCATTCCCTGTGGCTTGTTTATAACAAGCAGATGCTCATCCTCGTAAACAATGTCTAAGGGTATGTTTTCTTCTTTGATGTTTGCACTTTCAGGCTCGGGGATATCTACACATATTTTGTCCAAAAGTTTTAATTTATAATTTGACTTTTTCACTTCACCATTTACAGTTACATTTCCTCCGTCAATGAGCTTTTGTATCTGAGAGCGTGTAAGTCCGTCAATGGTTAAATATTTATCTAAACGGATATTTTCTGTATCACAGACAATCTCTATTGTTTCCATATTTTATCCTTTCTTTAAATCCATTTTCAGAACATAGATGCATAGAAGTATTGCACCCACAACAACACAGCAATCTGCAAAATTAAACACAGGATAGTCTATAAATGTGACTTCGATCATATCTACCACATAACCCAAAAAAACACGGTCTATAAGATTTGCAATTCCGCCTGATATCAGAAGTGTTGAAGAACAGGTGTATATTTTGCTCTTTTCCTTGAATTTTATTTTATATACAATCAGTCCAACAATAATTATTATAGTGGCAAGTATAAATACCCATCTTGCATTTTGCAGTATTCCAAAAGCGGCACCTTTGTTTTCTACGTATGTAAAGCTTAATATACCTTGTATAATCTCTACAGAGCCAAGCGGTTTTAATTTGCTGACTGACAAGAATTTTATGGCTTGGTCTATGATAATAAGCAGTGCACAAATGATATAACTCATGTTTTATCTCCTAAATAGGGGTTATGGAAAATCCTATTGATTACCACAACCCCTTTGTAATTTGTATTATAGCCCTTTTACAGCTTTTATTACATTTTCTATAGCTTCGTCTGCAGAAATCTCAACCATTTCACCGGTTTTTCTTATCTTGTATTCTACCATGTTTTCATCAGCTTTTTTGCCGACATTAATTCTAAGTGGAATACCGATAAGGTCTGCATCTTTGAATTTAACACCTGCACGTTCATTTCTGTCGTCCAATATGGTTTCAATTCCGTTCTGACAAAGAGTTTCATATATTTTCTCAGCAAGTGCAACCTGAGCTTCTTCCTTGGTGTTAACAGGAACAACAATTGCCTGATACGGAGCAACACTCATAGGCCATACAATACCTGATTCGTCACAGTTCTGTTCAATAATTGCAGCCATACATCTGCTTACGCCTATACCGTAGCAACCCATAATAACTGTCTGTTCTTTTCCGTTTTCATCAAGGAATTTGCAATCGAGCGCATCGGAGTACTTTGTGCCAAGCTTAAATATGTGTCCTACTTCTATACCCTGACAGTTTTTGATAAGTCCTTTTTTACATTTCGGACAAAGGTCGCCTTCAACAATATTTCTGAAATCACCAATAACTGCAGGTGTAAAATCTCTGTTTATGTTCACATTTTTAAAATGCATATCAGTTTCGTTTGCACCTACGATAAAGTTTTTCATATTTGCCACTTCATTGTCGGCAATTACTTCTATCTCAATACCTACAGGTCCTGCA
>JAZUPR010000085.1:0-20056 GCA_045605285.1 Clostridia bacterium
ATATCTCGCTATTAAAAAAGATATGGAACCGACTCTACTTCTTCCAATGGGATTTGGTGCAATTCTTGTCAATCTTCCAAACTCAGGTGCCATAGGCATTGACGGAGCATTGGAAACCTTGTATAACGCAGGTATTGCAAACGAGTTGTTTCCTTTAATTTTGTTTATTGGAATAGGTGCAATGATTGATTTCGGGCCTCTCCTTTCAAACCCGAAGCTTATGATTTTCGGTGCGGCTGCTCAGTTTGGAATTTTCTTTACATTATGTACAGCATCAATGTTTTTTGATCTTAACGATGCTGCATCAATAGCTATTATCGGTGCTGCAGACGGTCCTACATCTATAGTGGTTGCAAACAAGCTTAATTCAAACTATCTCGGTGCTATAATGGTTGCGGCATATTCTTATATGGCACTTGTACCTATAATACAGCCACCGGTTATAAAGCTCCTTACCACCAAGAAAGAGCGGCTTATAAGAATGGAATACAAAGAGGCTTCTGTTTCCAAAACCACAAAAATACTTTTCCCGATAGTAATAACAGTTATTTCAGGTCTTGTAGCTCCTGATTCTGTTTCTCTTGTAGGATTCCTTATGTTTGGAAACCTCATCAGAGAGTGCGGAGTGCTCAACTCCTTATCAGAAACTGCACAGAAAGTACTTGCAAATCTTGTTACCATCTTTTTGGGAATATCTATTGCAACAAAAATGGAAGCCAGCCAGTTCCTTCAAATTGATACTCTTCTCATTTTAGGTCTTGGTCTTTTTGCGTTTGTATTTGATACTGCAGGCGGTGTACTTTTTGCAAAATTTATAAACCTGTTTACCAAGAAAAAAATAAATCCTATGATTGGTGCTGCAGGAATATCTGCATTCCCAATGTCAGGAAGAACTGTTCACAAAATGGGACTTGCAGAAGACCCACAGAACTTCTTGCTTATGCATTCAATAGGAGTTAATGTTTCAGGACAGATTGCTTCTGTTATTGCAGGCGGATTGATTCTCAACTTTTTCATGTAACAGGGGGTTTTTGATATGAATATAAACTTTATGAATTTTGTATACAATCTCAAATACATGGGCACAGGAATGCTTGGTATATTAATAGTAATTCTGGCAATTGTGCTTGTGACAATGTTTCTTAATAAAGTAACAAAATAACAAAAAAAATATGAATACCGAAACGGTATTCATATTTTTTTATTTCATTATCTCGTCTGCAAGTAAATCTATTTTACTGATACTTTCTTCACTAAGAGCAGATTTTACAGTAACTGTATTTTCACAAAAATCTATATTTTTACTGTTTTGGAGCATGTTTTTGATAACTCTTGCTGCAGTAGCTGCCCACGTTCCGTTTTCAATTATTCCCACAACTCTCTTTTGATAATTTCTCTCAGTGAGAGCATCTATAAAGGTTTTCATAAACGGGAATATATCTCCGTTATATGTGGTGGTGGCAAGAACTATTTTTCCATATCTGAATGCATCTTCTACCGCTTCTGCCATATCACATCTTGCTAGGTCAGCTACAACAACCTTTTTACAGCCTTTTTCGGTTAATTTTTCTGCCAAAAGTTCTACAGCCTTTCTTGTGCCTCCATATACAGAAGTATATGCAATCATAACGCCATCGGACTCTACATCATAGGAAGACCAGGTATTATAAAGGTTTATATAATATCCAAGATTTTCAGAAAGAACAGGTCCATGAAGCGGACAAATAACAGATATGTCAAGCCCGGATGCTTTTTTAAGAAGTGCCTGTGCCTGTGCACCGTATTTTCCTACAATACCGAAATAATATCTCCTTGCCTCGCATGCCCAGTCTTCCTCTGCATCCAGAGCACCAAATTTTCCAAATGCATCTGCACTGAATAAAACCTTATCAAGAGAATCATAGGTAACTATTACCTCAGGCCAATGAACCATTGGAGCAGTATAAAATGTCAGGTTGTGTTTGCCAAGGCAAAGATTTGTGCCCTCTCCCACTACAACCCTGTTTGAAGAATAGTCATTTCCAAAAAACTGTTTCATCATAGAGAAAGCTTTTTCGCTTGATACAATGGTAGTATTTTTATATTTACTTTTAAAATCAGCTATTGAACCTGAGTGGTCAGGCTCCATATGAGAAACTATAAGATAGTCCGGCTCTCTGCCCGAAAGTTCATTTTCTATATTTGAAAGCCACTTATCACAAAATCTGTTATCTACTGTATCAAACACAGCAACTCTTTCATCTAGCATAAGATATGAGTTATATGCCATACCGTTTTCTACAATATACTGTCCTTCAAAAAGGTCTATGTCATGGTCGTTTACACCGATATATTTTATATCTTTTGTGATTTCCATTTTGATTTCCCCTTTGTATATATTACTTTATATATAAAATAATAACACAAAACAAAACATAAATCAATTTATTTTTTGCCTCTTCCATAATATGCTTTAAGATATATTTCTTTTATTTCATCCAAAAGAGGATAGCGGGGGTTTGCCCCTGTGCACTGGTCGTCAAATGCCAGCATTGTCATTTCGTCAAGTGTTTCCAAGAAATCTTTTTCGCTGATATCATAGTCCATAATTTTTTCTTTAATACCTAGTTTTGATTTAAATTCATCTATAGCTTTTACAAGATTTTTCATTTTTTCATAGTCAGTGCTTCCTCCAAGTCCCAAGGAGTCTGCAATCTGCGCGTATTTTGAAAGAGCGCGGGGGTGGTCATACTGCGAAAATGTACCCATTTTCAAAGGAGTTTCGCTGGAGTTATATTCTATAACATGACCTATGAGAAGTGCATTGGCAACGCCATGGGGAAGATGATGAAACGCTCCAAGCTTATGTGCCATGGAATGGCACAGACCAAGAAAAGCATTTGCAAAAGCCATTCCTGCCATGGTGGCGGCATTTGCCATTTTCTCACGCGCAAGAATATCGGTTTCTCCACTTTCATAGGCTCTTGGAAGATATTTAAATATAAGCTTTATAGCACCAATGGAGAGACTATCCGTAAAATCTGTAGAAAGCATTGATACATAAGCTTCCAGAGAATGTGTCAGAGCATCAATTCCTGATGCCGCGGTAAGTCCCCTTGGGGAGCTTATATGAAGATTTGCATCTATAATTGCCATGTCAGGCATAAGCTCATAGTCGGCAAGTGGATATTTGATACCTGTTTTTTCATCGGTGATAACTGCAAAGGGTGTCACCTCCGAGCCTGTTCCCGACGAGGTTGGAACAGCCACAAAATATGCTTTTTCCCCCATTTTTGAAAATTCATAGACTCTTTTTCTTATATCCATAAATCTCATTGCCATATCGTCAAAATTCTCTTTTGGATGCTCATACATAACCCACATAATTTTTGCAGCATCCATAGCTGAACCGCCGCCAAAAGCTATGATACAATCAGGATTGAACAGTCTCATCTGCTCTGCTCCTGAAATAGCGGTTGCTAAGGTGGGGTCAGGTGAAACATCAAAAAACGTGGTGTGAGCAATATGAAGTTCATTTAGCTTATCTGTTACAACTTTCACATAACCCTCGTTATGAAGAAATCTATCGGTGACTATAAACGCCCTTTTTGCTCCTATTACTGTGGAGAGCTCCTCGAGAGCCAAAGGGAGACATCCCCTTTTTAAATATATTTTTTCACAAGTTCGAAACCACAGCATATTTTCTCTCCTGAATGCAACTGTTTTAATGTTTAAAAGATGCTTTATTCCAACATTTTCGCTGGTGGAATTTCCACCCCAGGAACCACATCCCAAGGTGAGAGATGGAGGCAGCCTGAAGTTATACAAGTCACCTATACCTCCGTGAGACGCAGGGGTATTTATAAGAATTCTGCCTGTTTTCATCAAAAGAGAAAATTTATCAATCTTTTCTTTCTGACCTATTTCATCTATATATAATGAGCAGGTATGTCCATAGCCTCCGGACTCAATAAGCCTTTGTGCTTTTTCAAAAGAATCATCTATATTTTTGGATTTGTACATAGCAAGTATGGGAGACAGTTTTTCGTGAGCAAAGGGCTCACTAAGGTCCGTTTTCTCAACCTCTCCAACCAAAACCTTTGTACCCTCAGGTACACTTATATCCGCCATTTTTGCTATATCACATGCTGTTCTTCCTACAATTGCCGCATTAAAACCGTTTTCATTTATTATAACATTTCTTAATTTTTCTGTCTCTGGACTATCAAGAAAATATCCGCCTCTTTTTATAAATTCTTCCTTAACATCTTTGTAAATTTTTTGAGGTACTATAACCGACTGTTCTGAAGCACAAATCATTCCGTTATCAAAGGTTTTTGAAAGAATAATGGAATTTACCGATAATTTTATATCTGCACTTTCATCTATTATTGCAGGAGTGTTGCCGGCTCCTACTCCTATAGCCGGTTTTCCGCTTGAATATGCAGATTTTACAAGACCCGGACCGCCAGTCGCAAGGACAAGGTCGGATTCTTTCATAAGATAATTTGTAGCATCAAGACCCGGTTCATCTATCCATGCAATTATATCCTTTGGTGCACCGGCTGAAACAGCTGCCTCAAGAACAATTTTTGCGGCGGCTATGGTTGACTTTTTTGCCCTTGGGTGCGGGCTTATTATTATTCCATTCCTCGTTTTCAAAGCAATCAGGGTTTTAAAAATAGTGGTAGATGTTGGATTGGTAGTAGGTATAACAGCAGCTATTACTCCGATTGGCTCTGCAATTTTTTTAATTCCGTAAAATCCGTCTTCCTCTATAATGCCACAGGTTTTTTCATTTTTATATGCATTATAGATATATTCTGATGCATAGTTATTTTTTATAACCTTATCCTCAAAAACACCCATTCCCGTCTCTTCCGTTGCAAGCTTTGCAAGGTATATTCTCTCTTTATTCACTTTTGTTGCGGCACAATAAAAAATTTTATCAACCACATCCTGAGAATACTCGGAAAATTCCTTTTGAGCTTTTCTTACACGGGATATGATTTTTTCGATTTTATCTGTGTGATTTTCAGACCTTGGTTTTTTATTCATACATATTCCTCCTTTAAATAATATTTATTATTTGTAAAAAGGAATAAAAAAAACAGAATTTGCAAATTTTCATAAGCAAATTCTGAATTTATTTTAATTTACATTTTCCAATGCATCTATACTTTCGCAAACATTATGTTCTATCTCTTTCCAGCTGACCTTTGTAAACAGAGCTGTAATGGAAATCGGTATATATGTCAGCATGAAAAACGGAAAAGTGAAAAACGACCAGATTTTTCTTTTGGCTGAACAATGAATGTTTTTCCACTCAAATATTCCGCTGATTGTACCCACAAACCAGAGTGTCAGATAAAGACTTGCAACTGTCATGGCAATTTCGCCAAGTACATAGCCCAAAGCAGCCTGATTTACAAAAACCGCATACAAAAGTGCACAAAGATTTACTGTAACAGTGACAACAGAGGTTACAAATGCAGGAGCGATTGTCATAAACATATCATAACATGAAAAGCTCTTGCACTTTGTAATGCCCTTTAAAAGTCCCTTGCTGTATTTTCCGAACACCTGCAAAAATCCCTTTGACCAACGAAGTCTCTGATTCCATGACTGAGAAAAGGTAACAGGCTGTTCATCATAAAAGTGAGCATCATGGCAATATGCTATTTTTTCTCCTGCTATAACATTATCTACAGAAAATTCTATATCCTCTGTGAGAAGAAAATGTTTCCATCCGTCTTGTTTTTGCACAATATCCCTGTGAATCAAAAAACCTGTTCCTGATACTGCACAACTTGTACCAAGGAGTGTTCTGACGTTGTTTAAAAACATTGCCTCTCTTAAAAACCATAGGGAATAGCCTGCTGTAATCCAGTTTGTACCATAATTTTTTGAATTTCTGTGGCTTGTTATGATTTTGTTTCCTGCGGACATACATTTATCCATCTCTGTGATATAGCGTGAATTTAGCAAATTATCAGCATCAAAAACAAAATATCCGTCATAATAATCCAATCCGCATTTTTCCTTGACACAATTAAAAAGATACTGAAGAGAATACCCCTTCCCCACCAGCTTGTCATTAAATCTTTCGTACACAAATGCACCGCGGGAAGCAGCAACATCTTTGGTATTGTCTGAGCAGTTATCCGCCACCACGTATATATCGACAAGGTCACTCGGATAATCCTGTGCCTTGACAGAATCTATAAGCTGTCCTATAACACATTCTTCATTTCGTGCAGGAATCATAACCGCATATCTGTTTTCCTGTTTTACAGGAGGATATTTTTTTGGTCTTACAATACAACCATAGACAATATAATATGCCTGATATATATAGCACACCAAAAACAACCCTGCAATTGAACAATTAACAATATGTAACCAGTTCATATCAAAATCTCCAAACAGCACAAAACCACAATATCTCTTAGTCAATTATATGGCTTTTGCCTTTTTTATATTACTTACACGAATACATTTAAAAACTCTGTTTTCAACAAGAAATAATTCTATCATATATATTATAGGTTGTCAATATAATTTGTTTTACATAAAAATCGACAGATTCCCTTATTTTGTAAGAGAATCTGCAAGTTCTTTTACTTCTGTTTCATTTATATTTGTGAGAATTTCAAAAGAAAATGTATCTGTTGATTTGTTTATATTATACATTCCGTTGATTTGCATATATTCATTTGTTGACTTATCTTCTTTTGCTGGTTCTTCAACATTTTTTGTAAAAGAAATGTTGGCAAACCTTGAATCATCTCCGAGAAAACTGAACATTGCAACATCTGAAGTTTTATTATAAGGCACAAAATCTTCTCCTGAATACTCAAAATCTGACGGAAGACTGATTTTTTCAAGCACATTAAATCCAATATACTGATAATAATCAGAAAGAGGCATTTCCTCTATGTGAGAAACTTCCCTTTGAACAGGATTTTCCTCGCCGGAATATGCAGCCTCGCCCGAAGGCTCTGATGTAAGCATCGGCTCGTGGGATGCCACGGAAGGAACATCTGTATTTACAGGTTCATCTACATTTTTCTCTATAGGATCAGGTTGTTTTGCAGGAGAATCCGAAATAACCTGTTTTAAAGCCTTATTCTCTTTGCGCTCAGTTGGATTCTCTGCAATTTTCACAGTATTATTTTCAACAGGGATTTCATTTATATATGGTTCGCTAACCTGTCTTACATAGCTGTTATCCACAACACCCGGAATCTCGTTTACATCTGTATAATTCATATACCCAATAACCGAGCAGAGTACAAGTGCAAAAGATGCTGCAAGAGTACCGAACGAATAAACCCATTTTCTGTGTATGACTTTCTTTTCTTCTAAACCTTTTACAAGTATCTTTGAAAGAAGTTCAGAATCAGGCTCTATATCTTTAAATGCCGATTTATATGTATCTCTAAACAAAATCATACTCCCCTTTCAATTTGGTTTTCAATAGCTCTCTGCCACGATGGAGCTGGGTTTTCACGGTTGTCTCTTTAATACCGAGATACTTTGCTATATCTGCAACAGACATATCTTCATAATAGAACAAATGTATTACAATCCTGTATTTTTGAGGAAGCTCAAGTGTTGCATAATACACATCGCTCTTTTCTTCAGTATTAAAGACGATATCTTCGCTAAGTCCCTCAGTCTTTTTTTGCCATGAACTGGTAAAAAAGCTCTTGCATCTGTTGACAGTAACTCTAAGAAGCCATGCTTTAATATGCTCGTCACTCGAAAATTCCTTGTCACATTGCATAAACTTTACAAAAACATCCTGAGTAATATCTTCTGCATCAGCCTTATTACCCATCTGAGAATAAGAAAGCTTATATATCATATCAAAATATTTTTCTATTATCTCTCTTTTGGAAATGTGCGCGTCTTTATCTGGCAACGCAAACTCCTCCTTTACTTATAACACTTTTGAAAGGGGCAAAAGGTTACACAAAAAATTATATTTTTAAAAAAATCATGGCACACATGGGTATGTCATGATTTTTTATTCTTAAAGCAAATGTTCTCTGAGTTCTTTTCCTGACATTGAAGAAAGGTCAGATGGAGCAATATCAAAGACAGTTCTGCAGCCTGACTCTCCTCTTTTTGACAATTTATAAACTGCTCTTGCATACGCCACGAGCACACTGGCAGTAAATTCGGGATTTGAATCAAGCTTTAAGCTGTATTCTATAACATGGTTGTGTTCACAATCAAATCCTGTTTTGCCTGTTCTTATAACAAAACCGCCGTGAGGAATACCGCTATGGTTTTTTTCCATTTCCTCTTTAGTAATAAATGTCACATAGGTATTATAATCGGCAAAATAATTTGGCATAGTCTTTATTTCGTTTTCAATTCTTTCTTTATCCGCGCCATCTTCAATAACAACAAAACATTCTCTGGTGTGCTTTTGTCTGGTTGAAAGTGTGGGATTCTCACCTGAACGCACAGCCTGAAGAGCCTCGGGCACAGGAACAGTATATTGTCTTGCATCTATTACACCGTCTATTCTTCTTATGGCATCGGAATGTCCCTGACTGACGCCCTTACCCCAAAAGGTATAATCATTTCCCTGTGGCAGAATGGCAGTGCCGAAAAGTCTGTTTAAAGAAAACATTCCGGGGTCCCAACCGCATGAAATTAGAGCAACGTGGCCTGATTTTTTTGCCGCATCGTCTACATTGTCAAAATGTTTTGATATATCGGCATGTGTATCAAAGCTATCTACAACGTTAAAATTCTCTGCAAGAGAGGGAGTCATCTTTGGAAGATCAGTAGCACTTCCTCCACAAATAATGAGCACATCTATATCATCTTTATATTCTAAAATACTGTCGGCAGGATATACCTTGAGACCTGTTGTATGAGTTTTAACAGTTTCGGGATTTCTTCTTGTAAACACACCAACAAGCTCCATATCACCGTTTTGCCTTACAGCTGACTCTATGCCTCTTCCGAGATTTCCGTATCCATATATTGCAACTTTCATATAAACAGTCCTTTCAATGTAAAAATAAAACACGCATAGTTTACTAGAAAATTTTAACACAAATATGGTCTTATGTCAATTATTGCACCATATATATTTCTTTGAATTTTTAAAAAGAATTATACGATTTTTCTTTGAATATATATTGAAAAACAGGTTAAAATAAGCATTGAAATTGCAAATTGTTCCATTTATCAATGGTATGAAACAGGATTTGGACAAATAATTTTAAATTTTAAATCTGTGATTTTTTATATAATCTGGAGGGATTTTAACAATGAAGAAATTCACCTATGTAATTACCGATGAAATCGGTCTGCACGCAAGACCTGCAGGGATGCTGGTAAAAGAAGCGGCAAAGTATTCTAGCGAAATAATAATTAAAAACTGCACCAACGGAAAAAGCACAGATGCAAAAAAATTATTTGGTGTTATGGGTCTTTCCATAAAGCACAACGATTCTGTAGAAATTACTTTGTCAGGACACGACGAGGAAAAAGCCCTGTCAGGACTGCAGCAGTTTTTTGAACTAAATCTGTAAAGATGGGGGACAAGTTATGCATACAATCTATGGAAAAGGCGTTTGCGGGGGAATTGCATTTGGAAAACTTTCCCAAATAAACAAAAAAAACGATGTTGTAAAAAAATATCATGTGGACGATATCAATGCAGAAAAAATAAGACTGGATTATGCATTCAACCGTGCGGACGCGGAGCTGAGAGACCTTTACAAAAAAGCCCTGTCAGAGGTGGGCGAAGACAATGCGTCAATATTTGAAATACACAGAATGATGCTCAAAGATGATGATTTTTTAAATTCCATATATTCATCTGTAAAGGACCAGCACATCAACGCCGAGGCAGCAGTAGCTATTGCACAGGACAACTTTTCAGAGTTTTTTTCGTCTATGGATGACAGTTATATGCAGGCACGTGCGGCTGATGTTCACGACATATCAAACAGGTTGATAAAAATACTTACCGGCAGAAAAAACAACACAGAGGATACGGTATCATCATCTGTTATAGCAGCAATTGACCTGTCTCCGTCTGAAACTGTACAGCTCGACAGGAACTCCATTTCGGCATTTATAACCGAAAAAGGAAGCACATCTTCCCACACAGCCATACTTGCACGAACATTAAACATTCCCGCTGTTATCAATGCGTCGGGAATAATGGACGAAACCTACAAAAACTCTGACGTTATAGTAGACGGTTTCTCAGGAACAATTTATATAAATCCTGACATGGTAACCGTTCTTAAAATGCAAAAAAGAAAAGAAGAAACCGACAGGCACAACGAAATGCTCCATGAACTAAGGGGTGTAAAACCTGAGACTATAGACGGTAAAAGCATTCTTTTGTATGCAAATATAGGAAATATAAACGACTTAAATTTGGCATTTAAAAACGGTGCTCAAGGAGTTGGACTTTTCAGAAGTGAGTTTATATATCTTGAAAGAGACAGCTTTCCGTCTGAAGAAAAGCAATTTTCGATATATAAAAAAGCAGCAGAAAAAATGTGCGGCAAACGAATAATTATAAGAACTCTCGACATAGGTGCAGACAAAAAAGCGGGGTATTTTAATCTGCCAAATGAAGACAACCCTGCCATGGGACTTAGAGCAATAAGGATATGTCTTAAAAATCCCGATATATTTATAACTCAGTTAAGAGCTCTGTACAGGGCGGGTCTGTATGGAAATATAGCTATTATGTTTCCAATGATAACTTCTTTGAAAGAAATTGAGAAAATAAAAGAAATATCTCAAAGAGCCAAGTGGGAACTGAAAAAAGAGGGAATTCCATTTAAAGACGATATGGAAACGGGAATTATGATTGAAACACCCGCAGCTGCCCTCATAAGCGACAAACTTGCAAAGGAAGTGGATTTCTTCTCAATAGGCACAAACGACCTGACCCAATACTCCCTTGCAATAGACAGAGAAAATGATAATCTTGAAGAGTTCGTTGACACACATCATCTGGCGTTACTTCGAATGATAAAATTTGTCACGGAAAATGCTCATAAAAACGGAAAATGGGTAGGAATATGCGGAGAACTTGCATCTGATACGGAACTCACAGAGGTTTTTTTAGCAATGGGAGTTGATGAACTGTCTGTAACCCCAGGAGCAATACTGGGACTAAAGGAAAAAATAATAAATACAGATATGTCAAAAACAAAAAACAGACTTTTAGAACAAATAAAATTATAAAGAGATGTAAAACAAAGCACTCTACGCTTTGTTTTACATCTCTTTCTCTATATCATACAAAAGCATATTCCCTTCTTTAAAATATATCGGCTTATTATGATATTGTTTTTTATGATTTTTGAAAAAGTCTTTATTTAGATATTTACATATTGCATCTGACAGGTTTTCTCCATCTATAAATTCAAGGATATACTCGCTGTCAGAAAAAAATTTACAGAGAAGATTTTTTACACAAACTGCTACATCTTGTATTGGCAAAATCTTTTTATTACAGGATACAACTCCGTTTTCTGATGGATTGAATCTTCCAAAAGCACACCCCACACAATAGGAAATGAGTTTTTTTAAAAGCTCTATTTCGTCAGGAATTTTAATGGTTATATCCTGATTATACACTTTACAATCTATATCTTCATACAAGCCATACATTTTTGCAAATATACTCCCAAGTTCATTTTCAGCCTCTAAAACGCTGTCAAATCTGTTTTTACACAAGTTTATATATTCAGTCAAAGACTCTTTTAAAGAACCAATTTTTTCACCCGCAACAACAAGAGGGTCTTTTAAAAAGCCATAGGAAGTTTCCTGACTGTTCCAGTCTTCCTTTGAGATTTCTATACATCTTCTGGCAAGGGTATGTATATATTCTTTTTTATCGTTATCCATAATAAAGGGGAGAGATTTTATATCTCTTATCTGATAATTCATGGAAGGATTTATCACCTGCAAAAGATAAAAAGCAGTCTTTGTGGAAAGGAATGCCAGAACATATAACAAATCATCGCCAAAGAGTGACGAACCTGCCACATCAAAAATACTGCCTCCTGGTGAAAATCTTACACCAAAATGAGACGAGCTTATAAAAGACCAGGTAACAGACTTTTTGAAATAATAATCACGACTCTTTAGTCTTACCCATGTGCCCTGAGGAAGATGTGAAGTATATTCTTTCATTTCCTCACCGTCATTTTCATACAAAACCACATATTCGTTATTGCCATACCATTTACGGAATTTTCCTCCCTTATTGTAGGGAAACCACTTTTTGCCCGACTCTTTTGCCATAAGACAATCAGCCATATCAAAGCCTATGGTATCAAAGGGTACATTATACCAGTATCTTAAAAACTTTTTGTTATTGCCTGTGGTCATTCCCTGTTTGACAGTATACAAATCGCCAATGCTTTTTTCCTTAAAAGCCTTGTGCACATTTTCAGATGCCCAGAATGCCAAAGGTCTGTCGGCAATATATGAAAAATATTCTCTGTTTTTTACATACAGATAGTCACATTTTTTTCCTGAGTTATACACAGACACTGCATTTTTCAGGGAGTCTTTCTGAGAGTCAAGATTTTTTGGAAAATCTTCGCCCCTTATATATATCCCAGGCGTATTTTCCTTGTTATTTTTTATCACAAAAGCACAGATATCTACACTCGCCTCTGAAAAATATGCTCCTTTTCCAAGCTGAAAAAGGCTGAGTATAGTCTTGTTGTCAAGAATATATTCTCTGATGCTTTTATGAGACGACAAAAACATCCATACATTTGGAGTCATATATGCCATATAGCCGTCTTTTTCGCACATCTTTAGCCCTCTGTACATAAAGGCGGTAAACAAATCCTTAGAATAGGGCTTCATAGTTTTATTAAGATATTTTTTTACCTCTCCGCCGATTTTACTTAGGTACGGAGGATTTGTGCAGACAACCGTATATTTACGGTTTAAAACGCAAGAACTGTCATCAAGTGTAAGAGAACCTGCAACAAGGCCATCTAAAGAACAAATATTTGCATTGACCTTTGCTCCGTATTCTTTGGCTTTCATAGAAAGGACAAAATTGCAAAGTCTCACAGTAAACGGGTCTATATCTGCACCGTAAAGATTGAATTGCAATATATTTTCTGCAGATTCTTTTGGGGAATATCCAAGATAGGAGTATGCTTTCATAAAAACATCAAAAGCATATATGAGTATATGTCCTCCTCCGCAGGACGGGTCAAAAAAAGTAATATTTCTTATATCATTTATCTCTCTTTTTGAAAAAGAGCCTTTAAGAAAATATTCTGTTTCAAAGCATGAAAAACCACCCTCGGCAAAAACTCTTCCGAGAGAATTGTCTACAAGATAATTTACTATCCATTCGGGTGTAAAAACCTGTGTGGCAGAGCTTACATCTTCATCGGATATATCACGCCCTCCAATAGCATCAACCGTACTGGCTCTGTCTGAATCGACAAAATACTGGTAAAGCCACCCCAATATCTCTACATGAGAAAGTTCCTCGGACAAAATGTCCGAGGAAAACTTTTGTTTTATATATTCGGGAATTAATCCATCTTTTAAATAAAATTCTTCTGCTCCAAGCCTTTTTGCATATTCCCCGCAAATGAATGATATAAATACATCTTTTTTTTCGGAAAGCGAAAGGTCTGTTTTATCCAGTTCCGCCCTGGCATACTGAGCAAAATTTTTTAAAAGCTTAGTGTTCATATTACTCGCTTATCTTTATCTGTTGCCAGATTTCAGAATATTTTTTTGTAAGCTCTTTATCAAACCTAAAAACTTCCATATTATTGAGAGATGAAAGGTCAGGGTATCTGAGCTTATCATTTTTTATTTCATCAGGAAGCAGTTCAACAGCTGCCTTGTTTGCAGTAGAATAGCCGATATAGTCAGCATTCATTTTTGCAATATCAGGACGGCACATAAAGTCTATAAACTTTTCTGCTTCCGCTTTGTGTAGGCTTGTTTTTGGAATAACCATTGAGTCAAACCACAGGTTTGAGCCTTCTTCAGGGATTGCATAAGCGAGGTCGGGATTTTCAGCTATGCAGAAAAATGCATCGCCTGACCAGGCAATAGTAAGAGCACCCTCTCCTGCAATCATCTTGTCCTTTACTTCGTCTCCACAATATGCAAGAACTATATCTTTTTGGTCAACAAGGGCATTTTTTGCCTTTTCTAATTCCTTATCATCTTTTGAATTCATAGAGTATCCAAGCATTCTCATGGTAATGGCAATGGTGTCTCTTTCTGAATTATACATAAAAATCTGGTCTTTATATTTTTCGTCCCAGAGAACTTTCCATGATGTAACAGGCTCCTCAACCATGGTTTTGTTATAGAGCACACCCATGGTTCCCCACATATAAGGTACGGAATATTTATTTCCCTTGTCATAATCCATATCAAGATACTGCGGGTCTATATTTTTCATATTTGGAATATTATTAAAATCCAATTCATAAAGAAGGTCTTCGCTTATAAGTCTTTCAACCATATAATCAGAGGGAACTATAATATCATAAGCGGTGCTTTTATTTGCAACCTTTATATACATTTCCTCATTTGCATAGAAGGTCTCGTAATTTATCTTTATATCAGGGTTTTCCTCTTCAAACATATCGATAACTTCCATATCAATATAGTCTCCGACATTATAAATATTAAGAACTGTTTTTTCCTGTCCGCATCCTGTAAATACAGAAGAAATGAGTCCTATACATACAAGAACGAGAACAATTTTAAAAAGATTTTTTTCCATTATCCTTCTACCTCCATTAAAATATTACTTGATTTATCCTTTGATGAGCGCTTATTAATAATAAAAAGCAATAAAATAACAAATACAAACATAAGGGTTGAAAGTGCATTAATCTTTGGATTAAGCCTTTTTGCCATTGTATAGACATAAGTGGACAGGTTTGACACTCCGTTGCCCGTGGTGAAAAAGCTGATTACAAAATCGTCTATAGACAAGGTAAACGAAATTAAAAGTCCGTTTACTATGCCTGGGCGAAGTTCAGGGATAACCACTTTTCTAAATGCGGCAAAGGGTTTTGCCCCAAGGTCAAGAGCCGCCTCATACATACTCTTGTCAAGCTGCATAAGCTTTGGTGTAACCGAAAGTATGACATAAGGTATATTAAAAGTGATATGTGACAAAAGCATTGTAAACATTCCCCTTGGAATACCGAGTGCTATGTAAAGAATCATAAGTGATACACCTGTAACAAGCTCTGAGCTTACCATTGGAATATTTGTAATGTTTTCTATAATATTTCTTGCAGACTTATTTCTAAAGCCCTGTATGCCTATTGCAGCGGCAGTTCCTATAACTGTGGATATAAGAGCTGAGAGAACTCCTACTATTATGGTGGTTCGAAGTGCCATCATAAGCTGAGTGTCCTGAAACATCTCCACATACCACTTAAATGAAAATCCGCCCCATGTTCCTCTGGATTTTGAACTGTTGAAGGACATAACCATGAGAACTACTATAGGTGCATAAAAAAACAGGAACATTAAAAACATATATACATTTTCAAAGGCGCGTTTAATTCTTCCTTTTTTCAATGATTTATCCTCCTATAGCATTCCGGGTGTTTCACCGCTTTTGTTGAACAAGTTCATAATCTTCATAGACAGAAATACCAATACCATCATAACTATGGATATTGCCGAGCCGAAGTTCCAGTCGCCGGCAACAAGAAATCTTTCTTCTATTACATTTCCTATGAGCATTACCTTGCTTCCGCCAAAGATGTTTGAAATATAAAAGGTGGTTACAGCGGGAAGAAAGACCATTGTAAATCCTGATATTATTCCGGGGATACTTAAGGGAACAATTATTTTAAAAAACACCTTTACTCCGTTCGCCCCAAGGTCTTGCGATGCCTCTATAATACTTTCATCAATCTTTACAAGGACTGAATATATCGGCAAAATCATAAAAGGCAAAAAGTCATATACCATGCCGAGAACAACTGCACCCTCGGTATAGAGAATATTAATCTCGGGCATATTTAGAAATCTGAGCAATTGATTTAAAAGACCGTTTTTTTCAAGGATTGTAAGCCACGAATATGTACGAAGCATCATATTCATCCACATGGGCATTACAAAAATCATAAGAAGTCCACTGCTCTTTTTCCCCTGCTGTGCTCTTAGTCTGTCTCTGCTTGACAAAATCATTGCAACAGGATAACCCAGAACTATGCAATAAAGTGAACTGAGGAGTGCTATCCACATTGAATCCAAGAAAATTTTCATATATGTCATATTGAAAAAATTCTTATAATTATCCAGAGAAAAACTTGATACTCCGTCCAAACTTACAACTGTAAAGCTGTATACGAGCACCAGTATTATGGGGACAACGACAAAGAGAGTCATCCATATAAGATGCGGATATGACAGAGATTTTTTATACAACGCTCCTACCTCATTTCTTCATAATATGTATATCTTCGGGTTTTACAAAAATACTTACTTCTTCTCCCTGTGAGAACATTGCAGTATCGTGAACAACCCAGTTAAAATCGCCTGTGTCTACTAACATTTCATAATGAACACCTTTGAAAATTACAGATTTAACCACACCTGCAATTTTGCCTACTCCCGGCTCTAACAGATAGATGTCTTCAGGGCGGATGACTACATCAACATTTTCGTTTGAAGCAAAGCCTTTATCCACACATTCAAAGTCAACATCCTTTATGCTGACAAGACAATCTTTTTTCATAATACCGTCTATAATGTTACTCTGACCTATAAAATCTGCAACATAAGCATTTTTGGGCTCATTATATATATCGTCGGGTTTTCCTATCTGCTGAATTGTACCGCCTTTCATAACCACTATGGAATCTGACATGGTAAGTGCCTCTTCCTGATCGTGAGTTACGTAAACAAAGGTTATGCCAAGTTCTCTTTGCATATTTTTAAGTTCAAGCTGCATTCCCTTGCGAAGCTTAAGGTCAAGAGCTGCAAGCGGCTCATCAAGAAGAAGCACGCTGGGTTCATTCACAATAGCTCTGGCGATGGCAACCCTCTGCTGCTGACCGCCGGAAAGCTGATGGATATTTCGTCTTTCAAATCCTGAAAGATTGACCATTTCGAGAACTTTTTTTACTTTATAGTCAACAGTTTTATTATCTGTTTTGTTTATACGAAGTCCGAATGCGATGTTTTCATATACATCCATATGGGGAAACAATGCATATTTTTGAAAAACTGTGTTAACCTTTCTCTTATAAGGAGGAACACAAAGTAAATCCTTACCCTCAAACAAAACCTCTCCGGAAGACGGGCTTTCAAATCCGGCAATAATACGGAGGATGGTTGATTTACCGCATCCGCTGGGTCCTAGAAGTGTTAAAAATTCATTTTCACAAAGGCCCAAGTTGATATTTTCCAACACCTGAGTATCGTCAAAAGTTTTATACACATTTTTCAATTCTATAAGATAATCACTCATTTGTGCAATTCCTTTCCGTCTTAAAAATTAGGTGGAGTACTTATCCACAAAAGCTTAGCACGGGATTTTGTATTATTGGTGATGCTATGATACTGATTGGCATTAAAATAAAAGCACTGACCTTTGCCCACTTTATATTTTTTGCTGCCAATTACAAGCTGAACCCTTCCGGCAAGCACATATCCAAATTCTTCGCCCTCATGGGGATAGTCTTCGTAAGACTTACCGCCGGGTTCAAAATCAACTATTATAGGCTCCATATCTCTTTTTTGAGCATTTGGGACTATCCAGTTGATAGTATGGCCGCTGTCCGTGTTTTCCTTTACAAAGGTGTCTTCTTGTGTAAAGACTACCTCCTGGTCTTCGGCATCGTTAAAAAACGACTTCAAATCTGTGCCAAGACACTGGAGCAAATCTGACAGGGTTGCTATAGACGGTGACGCAAGGTCACGCTCTATCTGGGATATAAAACCCTTGGACAGTTCACATCTGTCTGCCAGTTCTTCCTGAGTAAGACCATTTCGTATTCTCAATCTTTTTAGCTTATTTCCTATATTCATATAAACACCTGTATTTTGTATTTAATAGTAAATTTTTTGTTTACTATTTCTAAACAAAAACATTATATATTTTTTATATCTCATTGTCAATAGTTTTAGAAGTATTATTCTGAATTTTTGTTGAATTTTCTGCTGATTTATATAATTATATAAAATTTATTTTTTCTATTGAATTATTTTGGAGAATTTGGTATTATTATCTTAACATTAAAAGTAAGTATCCGGAGGATTTTATATGAGAAAAACAAAAATAATATGTACACTCGGACCTTCTACAGACAATGAAAATGTTGTTCGAAGTATGATTAAATCTGGAATGAATGTGGCGAGACTTAATTTTTCCCACGACACACATGAAAATCAGAAAAAACGAATAGATATGATTAAAAAACTGAGGGAAGAGCTTAATGTTCCCGTTGCAATTATGCTGGACACCAAGGGACCCGAAATAAGAATCGGAGAATTTGAAAACAAAAAAGCAGAGCTTGTCGAAGGACAAATATTCACCCTTACAACAAAGGAGATACAGGGAAACAACAGCACCGTTTCAATTAGCTATGAAGAACTTCCCCACCATATGAAAAAAGGAGAGAAAATTCTCATTGACGACGGATTGATTGAACTGAATGTCAACGACACAACTGACACAGACATTATCTGTACTGTAAAAAACGGTGGATTTCTTTCTAACAGAAAGAGCATTAATGTACCCGGCAAAAAGCTTAATATGCCATATATGACCGCAAAGGACAGAGAGGATATAATATTTGGCATAGAAAATGACATAGATTACATTGCTGCATCTTTTGTGAGAAATGTAAATGATATAAAGGATATAAAAGATATTTTAAAAGCAAACAACGGCGAAGACATAAAAATCATTGCAAAAATAGAAAACAACGAGGGTGTAGAAAACTCTGACCAAATAATAGCAATATCAAACGGCATTATGATTGCCAGGGGAGATATGGGAGTGGAAATAGACTTTCATCATTTGCCTCATATTCAGAAGGACCTTATCAAAAAATGTTATGCTGCGGGTAAAATAGCTATTACTGCAACCCAGATGCTTGACTCCATGATGCACAACCCACGCCCTACCAGGGCAGAGGTTTCCGACGTTGCAAACGCTGTTTATGACGGAACAAGTGCAATAATGCTCTCGGGAGAAACTGCTGCAGGATTATATCCAATAGACAGTGTTATAGCTATGTCAGAAATAGCACAGACCACAGAAAATTCAATCAACTATAAAGGCCGATTTGCCAAAGAGAACGTAAAAAACAACTCTATAACCGATGCTATATGCCATGCTGCATGTACAACTGCAATCGACCTTAATGCAACTGCGATAGTAGCACTTACTATGACAGGTCACACAGCGAGGATGCTGTCTAAATTCCGCCCAAACTGTCCCATTATTTCAGCTACAACATCGAAAAAAAGCTACCATCAGTTATCTCTTAATTGGGGTGTTGTACCGGTAATGAACGACATAATAGACTCACCTGACAGGCTATATGAGTCAGCTGTTTCAAAGGCTATGGAAACAAATCTTGTAAGAAGCGGAGATACCATCATTATGACAGGTGGCTCCAATGTGGAAGAAACAGGAATATCGGATACTTTGAGAGTAATAGTTGTTGAAGAATAAAAAAACCGACCTCCCAATCGTTAGATTTTTGGTCTAACTTTTGGGGGTCGGTTCAGATAATCCTTTCCCGCTTTTTTTATTTTCCTCCTCTTTTAGGAATAATGAGCTGTTGTCCGGCAGTTAAAGACACATTACCCTCCAGTCTGTTTACAGAAAGTATTTCTTCTTCAGTAGTATGGTATCTTTTTGCTATATCCCATATTTCATCATCATTCTGAACAAAATAAACTGTAATTCCCGATTGAGCTGATTTATCGGTTTTTTTGCTCTCATCATATGAAATATCGCAGATAGCATCTATTTTTTGGTTTTGGGTGACAAGAGAAGTCGGAGGCCAAGCGGTCTTAGGAAGACAAGAGA
>JAZUPR010000086.1:0-7991 GCA_045605285.1 Clostridia bacterium
GCCCGAAGCCTCAATTTTTCTCTTTTTATAGAGAATATAGCCCAGGAAATATACTGCAACTGCTCCTACGGAGTAAATCCACATCTGAGGTGTCAAAAATACATTTGTTCTTCTTGAAAGTCCCGACAAAGGTGTGGAAAACATCCATACAAGCGGTGTATTTTCCATTATTTTAAGTGCAATAAAATTCTGTGAAGATATAAATCCATAGAGAAAAACTTCACTTACAAGTGCAATAACAAGTGCACAAAGAAGAGGGAAAACGTGCACAAGTATATTTATGCCGATATGTGCTGCAGCATTACCTGTGAGAAAGGCTGTAGCTGACGACACGGAAAACATAATAAACAGGATGGAAAGATTTAAAAATATCCAGTAAACAACAGATGATGATGCAATTATTTTTCCATATCCAGTAAAGCTCATTACAAGAAGAATGAGTCCGTTTAAAAGCACAGGCGCAGCCATGAGAACAAATCCCGAAGCAAGACTTGAAACGTAATTTGCCAATCTGTTGACAGGAAGACCGTGCACAAATATAGCCTGTTTTGACGAATGAACATTGTTGAATATAAGCACCGCGGCAAGAGTGGGTACTGCAAAAGCAAGAAGCACGGGAATAACCAGAAAATCGGAGCGATTGAGCAGGTCTACAGCCACCTTGCTATTATTGACACGCCTTAAAAGAAGATCAAAATCTTCAACCAGAAATACAAAAGGCACAGACAAAAAGAGAATTATAAAATATAAAAAGCTTCCCCATTTAAACCTTTTTACAGTATTTTGAAAAATAGCCTTATTAAACAATGATGTTTTCAAGTTCATAACCCAGACCTCCCAACTCGTATATAAATACTTCTTCAAGAGTAAGACTTACCTTATCATAGACGATAGGCTCGTTTCTTTTAATTATCAAATCTGTTTCCTCGTTGTTTCCGCGCACAATCAATGTATACACAGAGCCGATTTTTGTCTTATGAAGAATATCGATTTCATCATCAAGTTCATCGGGATATTCATCCTTAAATGCAAGTTGAATTTTTAATATATTCCCCTTTAAATCGTCAAGTGGTTTTTCCATAACCATTTTTCCCTTATGGATAATTCCCACATAGTCGCATATATCTTCAAGCTCTCTTAAATTATGCGATGAAACAAGAACAGTCATTTTTCTTTCTGCAACATCGGAAATAATGATATTCATTATCTGTCTGCGCATTACAGGGTCAAGACCGTCCAGAGGCTCGTCGAGAATGAGAACATCGGGCATACAGGAAAGAGCCAGTCTGAAAGCAATCTGCTTTTTCATTCCCTTGGACAAAAATCTTATTTGTCTGTTTTCTTCTATTTTTAAAATAGTGCCAAGCTTTTCATATCTTTCTCTGTTAAAATTTTTATACATTCCCTCGTAAAATTTTGCCATTTCCTTTGTGGTATATCCAGGGAAAAAGTACCAATCATCATTGATACACAAAACTCTCTGAAAAAGAGACTGATTTTCAAAAACATTTTCTCCGTCAATGGTTATGTATCCGTCATCCTGAAGGAGAATTCCCATAATATGATTTATAATAGTGGTCTTTCCTGCTCCGTTTGAGCCAACAAGACCGTATATACAACCCTTTGGAACAGACATTGAAAAATCATCAAGTGCTCTGAAATTACCAAAGGTTTTAACTACATTTTTTACCTTTATCATTTTGCATCCTCCATTTCATCAAAAATGCTGTTAAGTACAAGGAGAATTTTATCTCTATCCTCGCCAAAGAAAATGAGTTCTCTCACCCTATCCTGAAAATCGTCATAGAGAGTGTCAATGGTTTTTTTGTCGGCACTTGGAATGTCTGACACATAATTTCCCCTGCCCCTGACGCTGTATATAAACCCCTCTGACTCAAGGGTTTTATACGCTCGCTGCACAGTATTTGGATTTACCGTCAGGCTGACCGACAAATCTCTTACAGACGGTAGCTGCTCGTCTTTTTCCATAGCACCGCAAATTATCAGTTCTTTAATGCCCTGAGTTATCTGCTCGTGCAATGGTTTGTCGTTTTTATAATCCAACTTAATCACTCTATCACTCCTCTACTGTATTATGTGTATTAATACAGTTATAGTATAAAATATATTTTTTTATTTGTCAATAGGTTTTTTAAAAAAACAGGACCTGACTAAAATGTCAAATCCTGTTTTAAAACTCATACATTTTTATTATATATCAGCATCAAGCCCTTAAGCAAAAGCTGGTCGTCAATGACAATATTGTGCTTACAATGCGGAATAATGGTTTTTGCTATACCGCCTGTTGATATGATGGAGCACTCATACCCCAGTTCTTCTTGTATAAGGTCTATCACTCCGTCTATGCCCGAGGCGGTGCCGAGAAGCACACCGTTTTTCATACAATCGGCTGTGTTTGTTCCGATAATTCTTTTTGGATTTGGCTCCAAGCTGATATTTGAAAGCTGAGACGCCTTTGATGCCAAAGAATCAAGAGATGTATACACACCGGGCATTATTACACCACCTACAAAATTTTTGCTTTTATCAATAACGGAAATTGTGGTTGCAGTGCCCATATCTATAATAATACAGGGTGTCTGATAAAAGGTTATTGCCGCAACCGCATCTGCAACCCTGTCGCTGCCAAGCTGAGATGGATTGTCTAAAAGTATGTTGAGTCCGGTCTTTACACCAGGCCCTACCACAAGAACTTTCTTTTTCACAAGGCGTTCCATTGCCTCTTTTACCACAGTGGTAACAGGAGGAACAACAGAAGATATTATACCGCCGTCAAATCCGTGAAAATCTATGTTATTTATTTCAAAAAGGTTTTTGAGAGTAATCATATATTCCAGAGTTGTCAGATTTCTGTCTGTGGAAATTCTCTCGAAAAACATAATTTTGCTATCCTCAAAACCGCCTATAACTATATTTGTATTTCCTATATCAATGGCAAGAATCATACATTTGCTCCTTTTCTAATCTATAAGATTACCTTTTTTAAGTGCAGAGCACACGCCACCTGTCACAAGACAGGAAGCAATCATTTCAAACACAGCATTTATGCCGACAAAGGAGCAAACAAACAATATAACATTTTTTCCGCCCATAAGATTTTGAACATATTCTGTATTATAGAAAAACAGAATTAATGTAGTCATAAAAAACACAGTGTTAAAAAAAGCTGAACAAAATCCGATTATAAAATATGAAACATTTCCTGTTTTATTTTTTAAAAGTTTATATATGAGGCTCACAACAAGACCTGTGAGAAGTCTTGAGCCAAAGCGATGCAAAACAGTAAGCCATGGGTTTATGGCAAAAAGTGCTGCACCCATAGCACTGGTGCCGCCTATTCCTATGCACTGCAGACAGCTTGTAAGTCCAAAAAGACCTCCTGTAACAAGACCTCCTGCAGTTCCTGTTGCAACTATAGATATTGCCACGGGAATAATGTTTAAAGTGATTGCGAGAAGCCCAATGTTAAGATACCCAAGCGGTGTAAAAGCCATTAAAATAAGCAACGCGCTCATCATACCCAAAAGGACAAGTTTTTTTGTTGAAAGTGATTTGTTCATTATATATTCCTCCTTGTTATCATTCTCCATTTGTCCGATGCGATTTAATATAAAAGATAAACCCTCTGTAAAGTGGCTTTCTTAATTTATTTTATATTAAAACCCTATCAAACCTTACCGGAGATACAATACGGGAAAATTATATCACATTTTTTTCATAAAGTATAGCTTTTTTTAAAAATTTGTGGTATGCTCTTTATATAATTTCAAAAAAGGAAGTATATTTATGCTTAAAGAAAAAAATGTTGTACTGGCTGTTACAGGCAGTATCGCAGCCTACAAAATTGTAAATCTTGCAAGAATACTTAAAAAACTTGGTTGTAATGTGGATGTGCTTATGACTAAAAACACCACACAGTTTATATCTCCCCTCACCTTTGAAAGTCTTCTTGGTACAAAATGTCTTATTGACACCTTTGACCGAAACTTTCAGTATTCGGTAGAGCACGTAGCAATAGCAAAAAAAGCTGATGTAGTGCTCTGTGCACCTGCCAGTGCAAATGTTATAGGAAAGATTGCATCAGGCATAGCAGATGATATGCTCACAACAACCATTATGGCGTGTCCGTGCAAAAAAATTATTGCCCCGGCAATGAATCACAATATGTATCACAATCCAATTGTGCAGGACAATATAGAAAAGCTTAAAAAATTCGGCTACGAAATAATAAACCCCGAAACAGGAATGCTTGCAAATGGTGATATGGGAGACGGAAGAATGCCTGACGAGGAAGTTCTTTTTGAGCACATACTAAAAGAAATTGCTTTTGCCAAAGACCTTTTGGGCAAAAAAGTACTCATCACTGCGGGAGCAACAAGAGAGTCTCTTGACCCTGTAAGATTTATTACCAATCATTCAAGCGGAAAAATGGGATATGCACTTGTAAAAGCTGCTATACGACGCGGAGCAGATGTAACTGTAATCTCTGCACACACAGACGAAAAAGCTCCTATGTTTGCAAAAAACATCAATGTAGTTAGTGCAGATGATATGCTCAATGCAGTAAACGACAACAAAGAAAATGCGGACATCATAATAATGGCAGCGGCGGTCTCTGACTACACACCAGAAAACATAAGCAAAGAAAAAATCAAAAAAACAGACGATAACCTCACTATCAAGCTTAAAAGAACCAAAGATATATTAAAACACCTTGGTGAAAATAAAAAAGAAGGTCAGGTAATTGTAGGGTTTGCCATGGAAACAGAAAACCTGATTGAAAACGCATCAAAAAAGCTAAATAGCAAAAACTGCGATATGATATGTGCAAACAATCTAAAAACAGAGGGTGCAGGATTTGGAACTGACACAAATGTGGTGACAATTATTACTGAAAAAGAAACAAAAACTCTCGAAAAAATGTCTAAAGACGAAGTGGCACACAAAATATTTGACGAGATTAAAAATATTATAAAATAAAAAATCGGCTATACAGCCGATTTTTTATTTTAACTCTTCAGCTCGTGAGAGAGCAGAGTCTATATTAGGAGCAAAATTTTCTTTCTTTATAAAAGAGTAAAGACCGCTCTTTTTCATAGCCTTAAGTGGCTGAACGTTTACATGAGAGAAAACAACGGTAATATCTTTTTTTGCACATTTTCTTACAAAATCCTCCAGTGCACGGAGAGCATCAGTATCAACCGATGGAACAGAGCGCATACGAAGAATTACACATTTTGTATAAGGTTTAAGCTTTATTAAAGAAATCTGACTGCTTACTGCAAAGAATAAAGGCCCTGAAAGTTCGTAAACACTAATATGCTTTGAAACATCCCTAAGGTTAAGCCCGTCGGCATTATCTACTTTTTCAATGTATTGCCAGCTTTCAATTTTTGTTTCCTCGCTTAATCTTTTCATAAAGAGGATGCACGCCATAACAATGCCAATTTCAATGGCAATTACAAGGTCAAAAATAACTGTAAGAGCAAGGGTTGATATAAGAACTATCACATCACTTTTTGGTGAAGTCTTTACAAGAGACACAACCTGTCTCCACTGGCTCATATTATATGCAACGCTAATCAAGATAGCCGCAATAGCAGGCATAGGTATAAGTGATGCATAAGGCATAAGAACTATGAGAACTACAAGAAGAACTACGGAATGTACCATAGCAGATACAGGAGTTCTGCCACCGTTTTTTATGTTTGCCGCAGTTCTTGCAATAGCACCTGTGGCAGGAATGCCGCCAAAAAGTGCTGAGCAGATATTACCTGCACCCTGTGCCACAAGTTCTGTGTTTGAACGGTGTTTTTTACCTGTCATACCATCGGCAACCACGCATGATAAAAGCGACTCTATTCCGGCAAGGATGGCAATGGTGAATGCATCAGGCAAAACGGACATTATGCCTGAAATAGAAAATTGTGGAAAGTTAAATGCAGGAAGTGCAGAACTTACGGAATACAAATCGCCAATGGTATTTACATCCATATTAAGACCTGAAACCATAGCAATACCTGCAAAAACTGCAATGAGAGAAGCAGGGATTTTATCATTAATTTTGGGCCACAACATAAGAATGGCAAGGCAGACTGCACCCACTAAGAGTGCCTGATAATTAAATGAAGATATATTTTCAAGGAGTGCAGACAGTTTTTCCATTGTCTCAATAGGTGCTTCGCCATTTTGATATGTAACACCGAGAAAATCTTTCATCTGTCCTATTACAAGAGTGATAGCAATACCCGCAGTAAAGCCTGTGGTGATGGTAAAAGGTATAAAACGGATAAGATTCCCGAGTTTGAAAATGCCCATTACAATAAGTATAATACCTGCAATGATGGTTGCAAGGGCAAGTCCTGAAAGTCCGTTTCTTGCAACAACACCTGCAACTATGGTTGCAAATGCTGCTGTGGGTCCTGAAATCTGAACACTACTGCCACCAAAAAAAGCTGTTACAAAACCTGCAACTATAGCAGTATATATACCAGCTTCAGGTCCAACTCCTGATGCAATGGCAAGAGCAATAGATAGCGGAAGTGCAATTATTGCAACAATTATTCCTGCGATTATATCCTTTACAAACTGTCCCTTAGAATAGTTCTTTAAATCTGTAAATAAAATAGGCCTAAAAATATTCATTTTACATTATCTCCTGTTTTTTATCTAATTTGTAGTTTCTGAAATAAACGAAAAGGTCTGCACTGACCACACTAAAGTTTAACACATAGAAAAACATCACATACCACTTGAATGTGCCTGTCAAAAGCTTTGATGTAATTCCAAATATATATCCTGCAAGTATAAGAATTATAAATCCCAGACTTTTTCCTTTTGCTGTTCTTGCCTTATATGACTTAATAACATTTAAAGGCCAGGAAACTCCAAAACATACAATCATTAAAATTTCAAACAATTCTGACATAATAATTTCTCCTTTGTGTTATATGAATTATAAATATTTTAAATACTACAAACTTCTTCTATACTCTTTTTAACTATTTCAATCTGCGAATCAGAAATTTCTTCATCAAAATCACAAAAGGTATTTCCCTTTATATCGTTTCCGGTTAAAGTTAAATACCAGAGCAAACCAAGAGTGTATCTGCCGAGTCCAAAACTTGCATGGAAAGTATCCCTATGAACTTTTTCAATACCATTTGCAATTAATTTTTCAAAAACCTCACCCGATGGTATTATTACATCGGCATTTATATCCTCAGCAGCTTTTTGGTAAGTTGTTTTTACATCCTCAAACATATCTTTGTGGTCTTTATACCCCAGTCTCCTATTTAACAGTTCAGAGTCCTGCTCATAAGCCCAAGTTTGATGAATTGCAATTTTAGCATTGGGAACGCACATTCTGATTGTTTCTGCAATTTTAGACAAATATGGTTGGTAAGTCTCATAACAAGTGGATTTTATACTTGCCTGTTGAACAGTTACCACATCCCAATCACGATTGAGAAGCGCTTCCTTTAATGAAACTGAAAAACCCGTGCTTTCACCATTTATCTCAAGAGTGTAAGCTCTATCTTCGCTCAACATATTTCTATAGTGACGAGAAAGCGGACATCCTCCTATATAAAGATTATAAGCACCCAAACTAAAACCATCTGCTTTTGCAATTTGATGCAAATACCTTTGAGCATCCTGCGAAAAACTATTACCTATTGATAAAATGTTCATATTTTAACTTCTCCTTATCGACAATATTCAATACTCTTTATATAAGAGATAGAAGGTTTGGATGCAAGTCCTTTTTAGTGGTAGTTCATGTCAAGTTATGAGAACAGTGAATAATAAGAACCACGACCCAACACGAAATCACAGATTTCTGTTGGGTACCCCGGAACATTGTTATGCCAAGGCATAATAGGACCTACTAACTTTTCCCTATATTTCAACTGTTTTTCCTTTAACACTTTTCTTTAGAACCCGAGAGAATACTGGATTTTCTCGCTCCT
>JAZUPR010000087.1:0-4656 GCA_045605285.1 Clostridia bacterium
GTATCGGCAGCTATTCGGACCGCCAAAAAGACCAGCCTGTGCCGCACAGGAGTTTACACCGCTATATAAATTTTTCTTCTCTGTTGCATCGCAGGTTCCATTGCAATGAACAACAGCTATTTTTTCTATTACATCTTCGGCCTCAACGCCAAGCACAGATGCAATCTCTGCTGCCACGGAGTCTCCACCCGGCACACAAAGATTTGTCGCTGCACCGCCCTTTGACAGAGCGTTTGCATAATCATCACAACCTGCATACCCGCAAGCTCCGCAGTTTGCACCCGGAAGACACTCTCTTAGTTTTTTTACTGTTTCGTCCTCCGGTGCCTTAAGAAAATGTGAAGCAAGGGCAAGTAAAACTCCCGAAAAAAGCCCTGTAGCAGCTATTACGCCTACTGCAATTAATATACTGTTCATAATAAATCCCCCACCTACTTAAGCAAATTTTCCACTATTCCTGCAAACCCGAAAAATGCCAGAGACACAAAAGACGCCGCAATCAGGGTTACAGGGAGTCCTCTTAAACGAAGAGGGATTTTGCTCTCATCTATACGGGAACGAACCCCTGCAAAAAGCACCATGGCCAGTAAAAATCCAAGTCCGCAACCAAGAGAGCTTACCATTGAGGTTACAAAGTCATATCCGTCGGTAATATTGTTGATAGTCACGCCCAAAACCGCACAGTTTGTGGTGATAAGAGGCAGATATATGCCAAGACTCTTGTGAAGTGACGGAATGTATTTTTTAAGAGCAGTTTCTGTAAACTGCACCAAGGTCGCAATAACAAGAATAAACACCACCGTCTGCAAATATTCAAGGTGGGTTTTTTCAAGTATGTATGTCTGAATGGGCCATGTGACAAGGGTTGCCACAAGCATTACAAATATTACCGAAATGCCCATGCCCACAGCCTGCCCCAGCTTTTTGGAAACGCCCAGAAACGGACATATACCAAGGAACTGACTGAGCACATAGTTGTTTACAAGTATGCTTCCAAAGAGGATGCTTAATAATTTTGCTCCTTCCATATTATTCCGCCTCCTTTTCACAGCTCATACAGTTGCCGCTGGCAGGACAACCCGCGCAGGAAAATGATTTTTTCCCGGGTGCTTTTCCGCCTGTGACTACTGACACAAGGAATATGAGAAGCCCGTAGACCATAAGTCCTCCGGGAGCTTTGGTGAGAATTCCTATTGTGTGATCTTTTATAAACGGAATTTCAACTCCGCAGAATGTTCCCGCACCAAAGGTTTCACGCACAAGTGACATAAGTAGAAGTGCCAGAGTAAAGCCGAGCCCCATGCCAAGACCGTCGAGAACGGATTTTCCAACCGTGTTTTTACTTGCATACATTTCGGCTCTTCCGAGAACTATGCAGTTTACTGTGATTAATGCAAGATAAACTCCCAAAAGTTCATAAAGCTCGGGAAGATACGCGTGCATAAACATCTGTACCAAAGTTACAAACGCCGCAATAATAACAATATAACAGGGAATACGCACTGTGTCTGGAATAAGCTTTCTAAGAAGTGACACAACTCCGTTTGAACACATAAGCACAGCGGTGGCCGCAAGTCCCATGGAGATTGCACCGATTATGGTCGATGTGGTTGCAAGAGTGGGGCAAGTGCCAAGAACAAGTACAAAAACGGGGTTTTCACGGATTAGTCCTTTAAGAAGGACCATCAGATTACTGTCTTTATTCATTTAAACCCCTCCTTTTTCACCATTTATAATTTTGGCTGTGCAAAGAGCATCTTTTACAGCGTTTCTGTAGCCCAAGGTGGTTTTTGTAGCCGATGAAACAGTGTCTACAGAATCTATGGTATGCACAGTTGCATCTATCAGGCTGTCGCCATAGGTTTTTTCATATCCAAGGGTTTCTCCGCTTGAAAGACAGGTAGCACCTGTAACCTTTCCTGTCGCATCCACACCGCAAAGGATAATCATTCCCGAGGAATATCCCGATGCACTAAGCTTTATCACACAACCACCGCCCGACTCTTTGTAAACACCTGTTACAGTTTCAGGGAGTGAATAATCCCCCATATCAACAGGAGAAAATTCTTTTCCGTCAGGCATTACAACCAGGAGTGCGGCATTTTCCGCCGCAATGTCGTTTTGCTTTATTACGGGTTCGGTGAGCATATTGGTATATGCCAGAAGAAGAGTTGCTACTGCACATATAATTGTGAGTGATGCAATACTTTTAAGATAATCTCTCATCGTTTTGCACCCCCGAACATTTTTCTTTTTGACCATTTTTCTATGTAAGGGTTGAGTATATTCATAAGGAGTATGGCAAAGGAAACACCCTCAGGATAGTTTCCATAAAATCTTATAAGGGTTGTTATGATTCCGCAGCCTACGCCGAAAATCACCTTTCCCTTGGTTGTTGCAGGAGATGTTACATAGTCTGTAGCCATAAACACAGCTCCTAAAATAAGACCTCCCGAAAGGATATATGCTGTGGCAGTTGCCACATCCCCTCCCAAAATTCCAAGAGAGAGAACAAAAACTGTAAGAATATATACAACCGGCAGATGCCATGATATAACCTTTCTTACAAGGAGATACAAAAATCCTATTAAAAGTGCAGGCACACAAGTTTCGCCGATACATCCGCCGATTGTACCCAAGAACAAATCAGATAGATTTTGCATATTCCCTGCACCAAGGTCAGCAAGAGGTGTTGCTCCTGATACCGCATCTACAGGGAAAGCTGCCTGTGCCATAGAGCCGAAAGACACAAGCATAAACACACGCGCGGTTATGGCAGGGTTTACAAAGTTGCACCCAAGACCGCCGAATACACATTTTACAATCACTATTGCAAAAACCGTTCCCACAACAGCCTGCCACAAAGGCACATTTGCAGGGAGATTGAGAGCCAAAAGAAGTCCTGTTACGGAAGAAGACAAATCTCCTATGGTCTGTTTTTTGTGGAGAGCAATATTAAACAGGTATTCTGACAAAAGTGCAGATATAATACATATCTCAATGACAAGAAGTGCTCTTGCTCCAAATATCAGCGTTCCTGCTATAGCTGCAGGGAGAAGTGATATTATGACATCTCTCATAATTTTTTGTGTGGTATTACCCGCCCTTATATGCGGAGATGCTGATAGATATAATTTCTGTGACATTATTTCCCCTCCTTTTCTTTCATTGCTGCGCGATATGCCCCTACCGCAGCCTTTGAAAGCTTCATCATCTGTGTAAGAGGTCTTTTTGCAGGACATATAAACGAGCAGGAACCACAAAGCATACAGGTGTCTACCCCGTGTTCAATCATAGCCTCTTCATCCTTTGATACATAATCCTTGCAAACCCTCGCAGGATTAATGCCGAAAGGACAATGATTTATACACGCTCCGCAACGGATACAAGCGGATTCTTCGGGAAGACGCGCGTCTTTTTCATCAAGTGCAATAATCGCATTGGTATTTTTAAGTATCGGTGCACTAAGGTCAGATACTGCAATACCCATCATAGGCCCGCCGTAGAGAACCTTTGCAGGCTCTTCCTTAAAACCGCCGCAAAATTCAAAAACATCGTTCATTGATGTGCCTATGGGAACTATCACATTCTTAGGCTCAGCTACCGCACTTCCGTCTACAGTGACACATTTTTTAACAAGGGGCAATCCTGTCTTTAAATAATTTCCTATAGCGGCGAGTGTTGTGCAGTTGCATACTATGCAACCCTCATCAATAGGGAGCTTTCCTGTTTTTATAACCTTGCCTGTAGTGTGATATACCAATACCTTTTCACCGCCCTGCGGATAAACAGACGGGAGCACCTTTACACTCACACACTTATCCTTTGAGGCAAGTTCTTTCATTTTTGAAATAGCAGCTTTTTTGTTGTTTTCAATTCCGATAATAACCTTTTTAATTCCAAGAATATTTTCGAGCACAGAAAGGGCATAAGCCATGTCGTCAGACCTTTCTGTCATTGTAGAAGAGTCGCTCGTTATGTATGGCTCGCACTCTGCACCGTTTATAATAAGCACTTCTATTTTTTCGGGGTCTGCAGAAAATTTTACATGGGCAGGGAAACCTGCTCCGCCAAGACCGACAACACCGCTTTTTGCAATAGCATCCAAAAGAGAGTCACGGTTTGTAACAACAGGGGGAGTTATTTTCCCGTCAATTTGCCCCTCTCCGTCGCTCTCTATTACAACTGCGTCTCCCATTCTTCCGTCTGAAAGCACTATCTTAGTTACAGATTTAACAGTTCCTGACACACTGGAGTAAATCGGCGAAGAGACAAATCCGCTTTGTACCCCTATAAGAGTGCCGACCTTTACAGAGTCTCCCTCTTTTACTACAACATCTGCACTCTTACCTATGTGCATTGCCATTGGTATGCATACTGTGTCGGGTGCGGGCATAACCGCAGGTGACATTCCGGATGTGTTTTTTCTGTGAGGTACCAATACCCCTTTTAATAAAAATGCCATTTTCTTGTCCTCTCTGAAAATATATTTACTTACTTATATATACATACTTTCTTATAATAAATATACTTGGCTTTATAAAAAATGTCAAGAAATTGCAGTTTGGACACTTGATTTTTTGTACTTTTACCAATTATTCAACAAAAATCAAGTAGGGGCGGATGCCATCATCCGCCCGTTATAATTTAATCAGG
>JAZUPR010000088.1:0-6552 GCA_045605285.1 Clostridia bacterium
GCCACAGAGACAAGCTATGTCACAGATGTGGTGAACAAAATGATACTTAGCCATCCCGAAGTGTCTATAAAATTTATAAACAACGGAAAAACTGTTATTTCTTCAACAGGCGACGGAAAGCTTATTTCATGCATCTATACAGTTTTCGGAAAAGACTATGCAAGAAATATGCAGGAAATTAATTTTTCTGATGAAATGGTCTCTGTCACAGGATATATAGGCAATTCTTCCATATCGAGAAAAGACAGAAGACATCAGATATTTTATATAAACAACAGAAATGTTTCTTCAAAGATTGTTTCAATGGCTCTTTCAGAGGCGTTTAAAAACACTCTTATGACAGGCAAATTCCCTGTGGCAGTTATAAACATTTCGCTAAACACATCTTTTGTGGATGTAAATGTGCATCCAACTAAAATGGAGGTTCGTTTTTCTGACGACAAAAAGATTTACAGCGCGGTTTACTGGGCAGTAAAAAACTCTCTTTCACAGGGTAAGTATGTCCCCGAGATGACTGTTCCTGCCGAAAAAAAGGTTATGGTTGCTCCGTCTTACGAAAAATCTCTTCCTAAAGAAAACAAGGACATAAATATGCTCCGTGATGATTATATAAAATCTCACATTCAAATGGAAAAATCCGAGACAAAAAGAGAGGTTTATTCTAAAGCGCAATCTTCTTTTGAGACGGAGAAAAAAGATAAAAAAACCGAAATACAAAGTGTGGAAAGATATATCCCAAAATCTTCTTTTTTGGAAAAAACAACCCTTAATGAGCCAAAAGAGTTTGGTTCACCTGCTCCTTTGGAGCCAAAAAAAGAAGTGTTTTATGAAAAAGCCGAGGATTTTGTGGAAAACATTCCCGAAAAGGAAGAAAAATGTGAAGAAACAAATCCTGCGCCGACAATTAAAGAAGAGGAAAGCTTCCCGAAAGCCAATATTGACTTTAAAATTTGCGGTCAGGTTTTCAATACATACATCATAGCACAGATGGATAACGAAATGCTTTTAATTGACCAGCATGCGGCACACGAAAGACTTTATTTTGAAAGCTTTTTAGAAGATTTTAAAAACAAAAAGATTTCTCCGCAGGTGCTGCTCATTCCCATTACTGTGGACTTTTCTCCCACAGAGTTTGATGTGTGTGTGTCAAATATGGAATTTTTCGAAAGCCTTGGTTTTGAGATGGACATTTTCGGAGACAGAAGTGTCATTATAAGGCAGATTCCATATAGCGAAGAAGAGCACATTATAAAGGATGCTGTATCCGAGATTGTTTCTCTTCTTATGACAAACAGTGTAGATGTAGAAAAAAATCTTGTAGAAGAAGCACTTCACACCATGGCGTGTAAAAGAGCCATAAAGGCAAACCACGAACTGTCTTTTAAGGAAATGGAAGTTCTTGCAGAAAAGGTTCTCTCTTTAAAGGACATAAATACCTGTCCTCACGGAAGACCCATTATGATAAAAATGTCAAAATACAGCCTTGAAAAGCAGTTTAAAAGGATTGTATAGAAGCTGAAAGGATTTTATAAGATGCCAAAAATCCCCCTTGTTGTTGTGGCAGGGCCCACAGGAGTCGGAAAAACAGAAACATCGGTTAAGCTTGCAAAAGCACTTGATGCAGAGATAATCTCAGGCGACTCCATGCAGATTTATAAATATATGAACATCGGCACAGCCAAGATAGAAGAATCCGAAAAAGAGGGAGTAGTGCATCATCTTATAGATATTCTTCATCCGTCAGAGGATTTTTCTGTGTGTGAGTTTGCAAAGCTTTGCAAAGAAAAAATAGATAATATTACACAGAGGGGAAAGCTCCCCGTAATTGTCGGCGGAACAGGACTTTATATTGACTCTGTGGTGGACGGAATAACCTTTTCCCCGCAAAAGTCGGACGAAGAATACAGAGAATATCTTTCGCATCTTGCAAACACACGAGGAAACGAATATGTTCATTCAATGCTAAAAGACATAGACAAAGAAAGCTATGAAAAAATCCACCCGAACAATGTAAAAAGAGTTATACGAGCACTTGAGTATTACAAGCTTACAGGCGAGACTATATCAGAGCACAACGAAAAAACAAAAAACAACGAGTCCCCCTACAACTGCTGTTATATTTTTCTTACAAGGGACAGAGAGGATTTGTACGAAAGAATTGACAAAAGAGTAGACCTTATGATAGATGCCGGTCTCATAGAAGAGACAAAAAACCTTCTCGATATGGGGCTTACCCCCGATTGCACATCCATGCAGGCAATAGGCTACAAGGAAATTGGAGAGTTTCTTTCGGGAGAGGCTTCTTACGATGAGGCGGTAGATACCTTGAAGAAAAATTCAAGGCACTATGCCAAAAGGCAGATTACCTGGTTTTCAAGACGAAAAGATGCATTTCTCGTAAACCTTTCAACTGAATCTGACCCAAAGGAAAAATGCCTTGAATATATAAAAAATACTCTAAGAAAAGGAGAATGTGATTTATGAAAAAATTTTTGGTAAGACTTTTAGTCTTTATCTTTGCCATATTTATGATATACAACATCATAGGTCTTTTCAGACCGAATGTGAAAACCCACATGGCAAACACAGGAACTATGGAAAAATCATTTTCTCTCGAGGGCTTTATTGTCCGTGACGAAACAGTTATGACATCCTCTGAATCGGGCGTTCTGGAATCAAGAGTCAAAGAAAATGAGGTTGTAAAGAAAAACAAGGTGGTAGCCACAGTCTATAAGGGAGACATAGACGAAGAATCAAAAAACAAAATTACGGAGATAAACAACAGAATAAACGAGCTTACAATTTCCGGCGTAGATAATGCTCACAACAACGATGCATACAAGGTGGAAGAGGGAATAACCAAAAAGATAACCGACATCATTATGGCATCAAACGCCAGAGACGCAGAAAAAGTGAGCGCATTAAAGGACAACCTGCGAGCGCTTTCTGACAAAAAATTTGCCACAAACCAATCCAAGATGGAGTCTACCGACCTTCTAAATGAGCTTAAGTCAGAAAAAGAATATTACGAAAATAAATTTAACTCCACAAAGATTGACATGGTGTCTCCAACTCCCGGAATGTATTCTACAAATATCGACGGATATGAGGGTCTTTTGTCTGTTTCAAATGCCGACAAAATGACAGTTGCCGAGTACAGACTCTTAAAGAAGAAAAAAATATCCAAAGAAGATGTGCTCGATTCCAATGTCGTGTGCAAGGTTATGAATAACTACCAATGGTCGGTTGTGACTATGGTCAGCGGAAACATTGCATCAGAGCTTAAAACAGGGAAAACAGTTTATATCAGATTTTCCGATTCTTCAGAAGATGTAAAGGCAAGGATATCATATATTTCTCCGCAGGATTCAGGGAAATATGTTGTAACTGTTACATCTACTGAGAATTGCGAGTATGCCTTTAACAACAGACAGGCAGAGTTTGAGCTTGTCTGCGAAAAATACACAGGTCTTAAAATTCCTGTAAGCACCATAAGTGTAAAAGAGGACGGTAAAACAGGAGTATATGTTCTTGTAGACAGCACCTTAAAGTTCAAAGAGGTTAATGTTCTTTACAAAGACAGCAAGGATGCAATAGTGGAAGTGGGCAACGGAAAAGAAAATTACCTTCTCCTTTATGATGAGATTGTCACACACGCCAAAGACTACACAGAGGGAAAAAGAATTGAATAGGAGGGTGGAAAAATGTCTATAGAAAAAAATATAGAAAATATAAAAAACCACGTAAAACTCTCCTTGGAAAAAAGCGGAAGAGATAGAGATGATGTAAAAATCATCGCAGTTACAAAAACAAGAACTGTGGAAGAAATAAACGAGGTTGTAAGACTTGGGCTTACACATCTTGGCGAAAACAGGGTTCAGGAGCTTGTCGCCAAATATGATTATATAAAAGGCGATGTCACCTGGCATCTTATAGGCCACCTTCAGAGAAACAAGGTTAAATATATTGCCGACAAGGTTTCTATGATTCATTCTGTAGATACTTTGGACCTTTTAAAAGAGATAGACCGTCAGGCAAAAAAGCACGCCAGAGTGATAGATGTTTTAATTGAGGTAAATGTGTCGGGAGAAGAGTCAAAAAGCGGAATAAGACCGAGCGAGGTTTTTGATTTTATGGAAAATGCATCGCAGTATGACAATGTAAAAGTAAAGGGGCTTATGACTATGGCACCCCTTGGCGCACCCGAGGATGAAATAAGAAATGTTTTCTCCGGACTTTCCAAAATATCTATTGACATATCAGAGAAAAAATATGATAATATTAGTATGGATTATCTGTCTATGGGTATGAGCAATGATTTTCCTATCGCCATAGAAGAGGGGTCCAATATAGTACGTATAGGTACAGCTTTGTTTAAATAAATTTTTATATACGCAGGGGGTAAAATCAATGAGCAAGTTTATGGATACTTTAATGGGCATTATGGGACTTGACGACTTGGAGACACCTATAGAGGAAGGACAGCTTGACAGAGAAGATATGGCCGAGGAAACCGAGGTTAAAAAGAGAATTCGTCTTCCTAAAATCACAAAAACTGAAAAGGAAGAAGAAACTCTTCCAAAAATGCAGACATCAAGACCTCAGTATTCTGGATATACAAAAAATTATCAGAGCGAAAGTGCTTCCACTCGCTCAAGAGTTGTAAATATGGGTGGAGTGTCACATCTTAACATGGTTATTGTTCAGCCTACAGAGTACAGCGACGGACGCGACATTGTAAATCACTTAAAGGCGAGAAAGCCCGTTATTGTAAACCTTGAATTGCTTGACAAGGTTATGGCAAAAAAAGTTGTAGACTTTTTAAGCGGTGCAGTTTTTGCACTTGACGGAAGTATGCAAAAGGTTGCAAACGGAATTATTGTTGCAGTTCCTAATAATATGAATATCACAGGAAATATCGGTGAAGAGCTCCGTACAAATCTTTTTGAGGAGTTTAAGCTTTAATTTATGATAAACAGAAAGCAGGCACTTTACAATCTTACCGACTCAGACGACAAAAATTTTATGAGCCTTATGTGCGACAAGGCGGACAAGGCAATTCTTACAGACAGAAAAATGTATAGCCGCTTTCTCTCGCCGAGAGAAAGATACCTCATTGAAGAAAGACTTTCGGGTGATGTGAATATAGATTTTTTCGGAGGCTTTTCCGAAGCCGAAAGAACAGTGGCGTGTTTTTCTTCCTTTACCTCGTATGAGGCGGAGTTTGAATATGCTATAGATGCTCTTAAAATTTATACAAAAAACAAGACCGTGTTTTCACACAGAGACTATCTCGGCTCTGTTCTCGGACTTGGCATAAAGAGAGAACTTCTGGGCGACATCATCATATTTGATACCTACGCTCTTGTCTTTTGCCACAGGGAAATAACAGATTACATATTGTACAACTTAGAAAAAATAGGCAGAGCCAATGTAATGGTTGAAATTGCTGAAAGTGATACTTTGGAAATTCCTGAAAAAAAGTTTCGCGAAAAGTCTCTCACTGTCACATCAATGCGACTTGACTGCGTAGTAAGTGCCGCTATAAATAAATCCAGAACAGTTACCTCATCATTTATAGAAAAAGGTCTTGTGTCTGTAAATTACGAAGAAGCTACATCCCAGACCTTAAAAATAAATGACGGAGATATAATATCTGTAAAAGGATTTGGCAAGATGATTGTAATGAGCGACGGTGCTCTTACAAAAAAGGGCAGATACCACATAAATATAAAAGAATATATCTAATTTTACAAAGGAGTGTTGGGTTATGATAACACCAATGGAAATACAGACAAAAAAGTTTGATAAAGCAGTTATGGGTTATAATAAAGAGGATGTAGATGATTTTATTTCATTTATCCTTGAAGACTATGAGCATCTGTATAAACAGGCAATAGAAATGGAAGAAAAAATCAGCGGTATGAAAGAGCAGATAGAGACCTATCGCAATATGGAAGAAACTATGAAAAATTCTCTTCTTATTGCTCAGACCACTGCTGAGAATGTGCAGAAAAACGCTCAGGATAAAGCAGATAATATTCTTAAAGAAGCAAATGACGAGGCAAGAAGAATAGTGGAAACAGCAAAAAAAGATGTTGAAAAAACCACACAGGAACTGGCTATGCTTCAGCACAATATGGACATTTACAAATGTCAGGCAATCAGTATGCTTAATGCACAGATTGAAAACCTTAAAAAATTTGAAACAGGCAATCAGGAATAAAAATCGGGGTATGACAGGGCGTATTCGTAAGGATATCTGAAAAAAACCAGATATTTAAATATTTGAAAAAATTAAGGCTTCTCCGGGAAAGAGAAGCTGTCACGAAGCGACAGATGAGGTGTTGTAGGGTTTGGCGCTTGTCGACAAACCGCTAAAACACATATTATTTGCGGAACGCCGGAAACCGCCGTCCCCTTCTCGACGCGCTTCACGGTGTCGGTGATGCGGTGGCCGACCGGTGCGGCGCCCACCCGCTTCGCGAGCTTGACAACCTCGGAGACTAAGTCGGATCCTAGGCATGTCGTTCTGTGAGCCAAGCAAGTGTG
>JAZUPR010000089.1:0-4462 GCA_045605285.1 Clostridia bacterium
GTTATCTTAAGGCTTGATTCTGTGGAATCCTGAACTCTTTTTTTGTCTTTAAGAGCAAATGCCGAAGCAATGGTCGGCACAATGCTTATGCTAATGGCAGTAATAAGCGTGGGAACAAGATTAAACATAGTGATAGACTTACCAGTATATGCACCCCACAGAGTGTTTGCCATCTCGTATGAAAATCCTGCACTTTCCTGAAGACGTCGCATAATCATGGCAGCATCTATAATAGAGGTCAAACTGAAAACCGATGCACCGATAGTAATAGGAACTGCTATTTTTACAAGAGATTTTAAAATATCTCTGTCACGCCTTACAGGGAGTGTATCATCGCCGATATACAACGATGATTTTTTCTTTGAAATATGAATAAGGGCAAGAGAGAGTGTACCAAGCATTGCACCTGCAGAAACACCGAAAACTGCTCCCGCAGCTGCTTTTTCAATGCCAAATGTTATAAAATAAAGTGCCGCACCGTAGCCTATGACAAGTTTCCCCAGTGCCTCACAAACTTCGCTGATTGCGGTAGGGAGCATATTCTGATGCCCCTGAAAATAGCCTCTGTAAACGCTCATGAGTGACACAAAAAGAATTGCCGGTGCCAAGGCTCTTATACCAAGGCTTGCATTTGGACTTGCCATTAAAGATGCACAACCGTCGGCAAAGAAGAACAAAAACAAAAATCCCAATATACCTATGGCAAAAAGCAGTTTATAGCTGACGGAGAAAATTTTCTTTGCCTCACGCTCATTGCCAAGTGCTCTGCTCTCTGCAACCATCTTGGATATGGCAACAGGCATACCTGCTGTGGCAACAATAAACAACCAGTTATATACTGTATATGCTGTGCCGAAATATCCCATACCATCGTCACCCAGAAGATAGTTAAGAGGTATCTTAAACACAGCACCGATAAATTTTACAAGAATATTTGCTATCATTAAAATCAATGCACCCTCAACAAAGGATTGTGATTTTTTTCCAGACATTATATCATTCCTTTCTCGGATTTAAAACCAATCATCACGGTCAAAAAACATATGTATTTATATATTATATCACATAAAATTCAAAAATAAAATATTTATTTTTCCCGATGCATAAATTTGTAGTGAGGTGTGAGGAATTTGGCTGAATATAACAAGAGAGACTTTATTATAAATATGCTTATTATGAGCACATCTATGCTTGTTTTACGTATTATCACAATGGGATGGAACATTTATTTTACCTCTGTGATAGGTGCGGAAAAAACAGGACTTTTCCACATAATTTTTTCTGTATACGGATTTTTGATTACATTTTCTATATCGGGAACTGGACTTGCAGTAACAAGGCTTGTTGCCGAGTGCGGAGGAATTTCTAAAAAAAGAGAAACAGATATTTTGAAAAAAAGTATATTTCTGTGTATTTCTACATCGGGACTGGGTATGCTTTTTACAATTCTTTTTTCAAAAAGCATAAGCATCTATACTGTGGGTTCAACAGAGGCTGCTCCTGCGATGTGTATACTTGGTTCATCACTTATACCCCTTTCTCTATCCGCCATTTTAAGAGGATATTTTATGGCTGTGAGAAAATCTGTTTTTGTGACAGTTTCTCAACTTACAGAGGAAGTATCGTCTATAGTCATATCAATGATTATACTGGGGAAAATAAAAAACACTCCCCACGGATATATGGCAATGATATGCGGAATTTCATTTTCTGCATACATTGCATTTTTGCTGGATTTTATAATATACAGGCTCTATTCAAAAAATCTTAAGTCAGGAGACAAAAATTCAGTTTACTACAGAGAAATTTTATCTATAAGTGTCCCTGTGGCTCTTGGCTCTTACTTAAGAAGCATATTTTTGTGTGCTGAAAATGTACTTATTCCAAAATGCCTTGGTGCAGGAGGAGACGGAAATGCACTCTCTAAATACGGAGTGATAAAGGGTATGAGCTTACCTATAATGCTGTTCCCAACACTTTTTATATCAACATTTTCCTCTCTTCTTTTGCCTGAAATGGCAAACAGATTTTCAAAGGGTCACAAAAATGGAATAAGGCACATGGCAAAACGGGCTCTTGCTTCGACATTGGTATTTTCTCTTGGGATTGCTGTTGTTCTTTCTCTTTTTCACGACAGGATTGCAGATTTGTTTTATGACAACGGTCAGGTGGGCATCTATCTCGGATATCTGGCATTTCTTTGTGTGCCAATGTATATTGACACGGTGGTAGACTCTATATTAAAAGGTCTTAATGAGCAGGTGATGAGTCTTTGGTACAACATTGTTGACTCAATACTTCGAGTGATTATGATAATAACATTAATTCCGAAATACGGAGCTATTGCTTACATTGTAATTTTATATATAAGCGAAATTTTCAACCTTTCCTTAAGCTTTTCAAGGCTTATATGGGTTATATGCAAAAAGAATAAAAAAATAGAACAAAAAAGTAGAAAAAGGAAAAATCTTGTTGTATAATAGATAACAGCGACAAGAGAAAAGAGGAAATACAATGAGTAAAAATCTAAAGGGCACTCTGATTCTTGCCCTTACGTCTATAGTATGGGGAATATCCTTTGTGTCACAGAGCGTGAGCATGGAGCACATAGGACCCAACACCTTTGCAGGAATACGAACACTCCTTGGATGCATAACACTTCTTCCTGTAATAATGTTTAGAAATCTTAAAGAAAAAAGAAATCCCGAAATAAAAGAGCAAACAGGAAGCAGAAAAGACATCATCATCGGCGGAATTATCTGCGGTGTGCTCCTTTGCATTGCGTCAACGGTGCAGACCTACGGAATGAAATATACCACAGCAGGAAAATCAGGATTTATAACAGCAATGTATATGATACTTGTGCCTATTGTAAGCATATTTATGGGCAAAAAAATCCGTCCGTCTGTCATTTTATGTGTCCTTATTGCTATGACAGGACTTTATTTTCTCTGCATTAAAAAGGGAGAATTTTCTATGGGTTACGGAGATTTGGTAACCCTTATATGTGCGGTGTTTTTTACATTCCACATACTTGCGATAGACCACTACTCGCCAAAGGTTGACGGAGTAAAGCTCAGCTGTATGCAATTTTTTGTGGCGGGAACAATAAATATTATAATTATGTTCATTTTTGAAAAGCCTGTAATAAAAGACATACTCGTATGTGCAGTACCTATTGTGTACTCGGGAATAATGTCTTGCGGAGTTGCATACACCCTGCAGATAATAGGTCAAAAATATGCCGAGCCGACAGTTGCATCGTTGGTTATGAGCATGGAGTCTGTATTTGCAGCTCTTGCAGGATGGGTGTTGCTCGGACAAGGTATGAACGGACGCGAGATTTTTGGCTGTCTCTTAATGTTCGGTGCAATAACTCTCATACAGCTCCCCCCAAAAAAGAAAAATCCGGAGAAAATCTATGGATAAAATTTTAATTTCAAAATGCCTTACAGGAGAAAATGTAAAATACAACGGTGGCAACAATCTTATAAAAAACCCTGCTTTTGAGAGACTTAAAAGATGTTGCGAGCTTATTCCTGTATGCCCAGAAGTTGACGGTGGACTTCCTATTCCCCGTCCCGCATCAGAAATATGCGGTGAAAAAGTGATAAACGCAAAAGGGCAGGATGTGACGACATTTTTTGAAAAAGGTGCACTTTTGGCACTTGATACCGCGAAAAAAAACAATATAAAATATGCCCTGTTAAAAGAGAGAAGTCCGTCTTGCGGGGGTTTGCAGATATATGACGGAACTTTTGGGGGAAAGGTTATTGACGGAATGGGAATCACAGGAAAACTTCTGTCTTTACACAGCATAAAAGTCTATAGCGAAGAAAAAATCGACCTTTTATGCAAAGAGATTTTTAAAAGTAAAATTCCCAAAAACATATTAACTGTCCTGTCAACCCTTAAAAATAACGGGTATGAGGGCTATCTTGTAGGCGGTTGTGTAAGAGATATTCTTATGGGCAAAACTCCGTATGACTACGACATAACCACAAATGCCACCCCCGAAGAAACTATGGAGTGTTTTAAAAATTACACGGTCATTCCCACAGGAATAAAACACGGTACTGTAACTGTGGTGTTAGAGGAAGAAAACATTGAAATAACCACATATCGCATAGACGGTGATTACAAAGACAGCAGGCATCCCGAAACCGTGAAATTTACAAGAAACCTTGAAAACGACCTGTCAAGGCGTGATTTTTCCATGAACGCCATGGCTATGGACGAAGACGGAAATGTTATCGACATTTTTGGCGGAGAAAAGGGAATAAGCGAAAAAATGATATCCTGTGTGGGAGACCCTGACACAAGATTTAGAGAAGATGCACTAAGAATTTTAAGGTGCTTAAGATTTTCTTCCGCCCTTTGTTTTGACATTGAAAAAGGCACAAAAGAAGCAATTTTCAAAAATATGCACCTTATAAAAAATTTGTCATCAGAGAGAATATTT
>JAZUPR010000090.1:0-23394 GCA_045605285.1 Clostridia bacterium
AATATTATGGATTTACCAAAACGAAAACCTACAAGATTAAAAGGGTATGATTATTCAACACCGGGAGCATATTTTATTACAATCTGCGTAAAAAACAGAAAAGAATTATTGTCCAAAATAATCGTAGGGGACGATGCCTACATCGTCCCGACAAATGGTCTATCTAAAATCGGTTTGATATGTGATAACTATATTAATAATATAAATATTAAATACGAAAATGTAACAGTTGACAAATATGTTATTATGCCAAATCACATTCATTTGATTATATTTCTTCACGGGACGATGAGGGCATCGTCCCCTACAACAAACATAGAAACCATAATTCGCTCATTTAAAACAATGATTACAAAAGAAATTGGTCACTCTATATGGCAAAGATCATATCACGACCACATAATTCGTGGCGAAAAAGATTATCAAAAAATATGGGAATATATAGACACAAATCCATTAAAATGGGAATTAGATTGTTTTTACAATGACGAAAGGTCGTAGCGATTGGCTACGACCTTTTACTGTCCTTAAGAGTACATCTATTAAGGGAGGTTTTTTATTATTTCCAGATAATTTGTGATTCCTTTTTGTACTCAACTACAACTTCAGAAAGTAATTTTTCTGCATCTTTAATTTCCAATCCGTTAAATTCACTTGACACTAACACCTGAGATTTAAGATGATTTATCTCTCTAATATGCTTAAACATATTGTCGGTATAACCTTGCTTTTCAGCTTCTTTTTTAAATTCTTCCTCGCCACCGTATTGCATGTAAATAAATGTAAGCATATTTTCATAATTCTTTACATAATTGTAGTCAATATAAAATCCAAGGGCGTTTGCAACCTGATATGTAAGAATATTATTTTCTATTTCATTTTTTACAGCAGACTCTCTTTCGGCTTTGGATGAATATTTGTTAATTGCACAAAGGTGTTTTTCATAATCAGCACACATTTTATCCGTGACTTCATATCCATTTATCGTACCAACTATCTCACCATCATATTTGAATGAGCAATCAGTGACAATGTTAGCTGAGTTTGTTTCCTTATCATAGTTTACTACCCTGCCAAATGTTTCAGCAACCTTTCTGATAGGAACATAGGTTGTGCCTTCATATACAAAGTTATCGGCATTAAGTTTAATGCCATCAATATTTACAACAATAGAATTTCTTACAACGGTAATTTGTTCATAAATCTGCTCTGCAAATACAGGAAGGCTTATTAAAAGTGCTCCGACAAGGAGTCCGGAAACAAAGCTTTTCAAATCCTTTCTCATTATATTTCTCCTTAGTTTTATTTTTGATTTAACTTGCCCAGGCTGGATTCTTTAAGGTATTCATTTATAAATCCATCCAAATCTCCATCCATTACAGCACCTATATTTCCCATTTCATAATTAGTTCTATGGTCCTTTACAAGATTGTACGGATGGAATACATAAGAACGTATCTGACTTCCCCAGCCAATTTCTTTTTGCTCACCCTTGATGTCGGCAATTTTTTCTTTGTTTTCTCTCTCTTTTATTTCCATAAGTTTAGAATAAAGCATTTTCATTGCCATATCCTTATTCTGATGCTGTGAACGTTCATTCTGACACGAAACAACTATTCCAGTAGGAATATGTGTAATTCTTATGGCAGACGATGTTTTATTAATATGCTGACCACCTGCACCACTTGATCTGAAAGTATCAATTCTCAAATCATCAAGGTTTATGTCAATTTCTATCTCTTCATTAAACTCAGGCATTACATCTACAGATGAAAACGAGGTATGTCTTCTTCCGGATGCATCAAAAGGTGAAATTCGAACGAGACGGTGAACACCTTTTTCAGCTTTAAGATATCCATAAGCATTGTCACCGGAAATAAGAATAGTTACACTCTTTATGCCTGCATCATCACCAGGAAGCATATCCATGGTAGTAACTGTAAAGTTTCTTCTTTCTGCCCATCTTGTATACATTCTAAGCAGCATTTCAGCCCAATCCTGAGCTTCCGTACCGCCTGCTCCGGCATGTAGAGACAATATTGCATTGTTTGCATCATATTCTCCTGACAAAAGAGTATCAAGAGTCATTGATTCAAGAGTTGATTTTATCTCTTCTACCGCCTCTTTTACATCAGAGAGCATAGTTTCATCGTTTTCTTCATTTGCCATCTCTATCAAGACTAATGTATCTTCATACAAGGACTCAAGTTTTTCAAAGCGTTCTACCTTTGTTTTAAGATTTTTTGACTTTTGCAGCACCTTCTGGCTGTTTGCCAAATCATCATAAAATCCGGGTTTGGATGCTTCATCATCTAATTCTGATATTTGAGATTTGAGACCGGCAATGTCAAAGTGAATCCCTCAAATCTTTAATACCGTCTTCCATACTTTGTACTTCTAATCTGTACTCCTCATACTCTAACAATATTATTCACCCCTTTATGTTACATTCCGCAACACTTTTTATATTTTTTTCCCGAGCCACATGGACACGGGTCATTTCTGCCTATTTTAGCAGATTTCTTTACTGTTTTATTGGTTGTTTCTTCATCTCCGCAAGACTCACCCGTGGGTTTTGCTACCTGCTGACGCTCAACCTGTGAACGAACCTTTATATTATATATAAGTTTTACTACATCCTCATTTATGGCAGCAAGCATAGATTCGTACATATTGTAGCCTTCTTCTTTGTACTCAATAACCGGATCTCTTTGTCCATAAGCTCTGAGTCCAATGCCTCGTCTGAGTTGATCCATATCATCAATATGATCCATCCATTTCTGGTCAACGACTTTAAGGAGAACTACTCTTTCGAGTTCTCTCATATTTTCACTGCCAAATTCTTCTTCTCTCTCCTGATAACGTCGTTTAGCTATATCAAGATATTTTTCTTTTATAATATCTCTGGTAAGATAGTCAAACTCTTTTCTTTCAAAGTTGATTTCACCCTCAGGAACAAACGCTCTTTCCATTGTTTCGACAAGAGCAGGGAGTTTCCAGTCGTCAACATACTCACTGCTTGTATAAAAATCAACAGTATCGTTTACATAGGTTTCAATCATATTCTGTATGCTTTGTTGAATATCTTCACCATCCAACACCTTTTGACGTTCTTTGTAAATAACATTTCTTTGAACATTCATTACATCGTCATACTGAATTACATGTTTTCTTATCTGGAAGTTTCTGCCTTCAACACGTTTTTGTGCACTTTCAATTGCATTTGATAGAATTCCTGCTTCAATAGCTTCATCCTCTTGTAACCCTAGTTTATCTACCATAGCCGAAATTCTGTCAGAGCCGAAAAGACGCATAAGGTCGTCTTCAAGAGAAATGTAAAATCTAGACTCACCTACATCTCCTTGTCTTCCGGAACGTCCTCTAAGCTGATTATCAATACGTCTTGACTCATGACGCTCAGTACCTATTATAAACAATCCACCCGCATCAATAACTTCTTGTCTCTCACCGGAGATCTCTTGTCTATATTTTTCTTTGAGGTTTAAAAACAGTTCCCTTCCCTCAAGAATAACAGGGTCTTCGGTTTCTGAATAACCTGTGCATTCATTTATAATATCATCTTCATAGCCAAGTTTTTTCATTTCCTTTTTGGCTAAGTATTCGGCGTTTCCGCCAAGCATAATATCTGTACCACGTCCAGCCATATTGGTAGCTATGGTAACAGCGCCTTTTTTACCTGCCTGAGCAACGATTTCCGCTTCTTTATCATGATGTTTGGCGTTTAAAACCTCATGCTTTATACCGCGTTTTTTTAGCATATTGCTAATGGTCTCGGATTTATCTATGGTTACTGTACCAACCAAAACAGGCTGACCTTTTTCGTGACATTTTTCTATCTGAGAGACTACAGCACTTAGCTTTCCATTTTCGGTTTTATATACGCTATCTGGATGGTCTATTCTAACCATCTTCTCATTTGTTGGAATTTCCACGCAGTCAAGACTGTATATCTGTTGAAACTCCATTTCTTCTGTAAGAGCTGTACCTGTCATACCTGACAATTTATCATATAGTCTGAAAAAGTTCTGAAATGTAATTGTAGCAAGAGTCTTGCTCTCTCTGGCAACCTCTACACCCTCTTTTGCCTCTATTGCCTGATGAAGACCTTCGTTGTATCTCCTGCCGACCATGAGACGACCTGTAAATTCATCAACTATGATTACTTCACCGTCTTTTACAACATAGTCTTTATCTCTATGCATAATGCCATATGCCTTTATTGCCTGATTTATATGGTGGGCAATGGTCATATTTTCACTATCATACAGATTCTCAATATTAAATGCAGCTTCAGCTTTTTTAATACCTGACGGTGTAAGGGTTGCAGTACGTGCTTTTTCATCGACAATATAATCTGCCTCGGTATCATCTGAAAACTCTTTTGTATTTTCCTCTACAACAGTTTTTTTCTTAAGTCTTTTTGCAAAGTTATTTGCAAGAGCATAAAGGTCTGTTGAAGCATCACCCATTCCAGATATAATAAGAGGAGTTCTCGCCTCATCAATCAATATAGAGTCAACCTCATCGACAATGGCAAAGTTATGACCCCTCTGAACCATGTGCTCTTTATAAATAACCATATTGTCTCTTAAATAGTCAAAACCAAATTCATTATTTGTTCCATAGGTTATATCTGAATTATAAGCCTCCTGTTTTTCCTCAGGAGATTGCCCGTGACATATAAGACCTACGGAAAGGCCAAGAAAGCGATGAATTTTTCCCATCTGTTCACTGTCACGTCGTGCGAGATATTCGTTAACAGTTACAACATGGACACCCTTACCCATAAGAGCATTAAGATAACATGGCAAAGTTGCAACAAGTGTTTTACCCTCACCTGTTTTCATTTCGGCAATTCGTCCCTGATGAAGAATTATACCACCAATAAGCTGCACGTCAAAATGACGCATTTCCAGAACTCTCTTTGATGCTTCTCTTACTACTGCATAAGCCTCAGGAAGAATATCATCGCAAGTCTCCCCTTTGGATAATCTGTCCTTAAATTCTATAGTTTTTGCCTTAAGCTCAGAATCAGAGAGTTTTTCCATTTCAGGCTCAAGTAAATTTATTTTTTTTACCAATGGCATTATCCTTTTTATTTCTCTGGAAGAATATGTGCCAAATACTTTTTCAAATAAATTCATTATAAATGATTACCTCCCAAATGCTGCAAAATTATCCTATACAACACTTACTTTATAGTATAACAAAAAATAAATCAATTAACAATACTTTTTAGTAAAATTATCTGTTTGTTCATACTTTATTTTTATTAAAATATGTGTTATAATTTAATAAATATTTATCAATGAGGTGATATCATGATAGGAATAATCGGTGCAATGGACGTAGAAGTCAATGGTCTTGTTGAAAAAATGAGTGTTGATGAAGAATTTTTGATTTCTTCTATAAAATATTTTAAGGGCACGATGCAAGGTAAAGATGTTGTAATAGCAAAATGCAATCCAGGGAAAGTAAATGCTGCAATATGTGCGCAGACTATGATTTTGAAATTTAACCCTGATGTCATTATTAACTCGGGTGTAGCCGGAGGGCTTGACAGAAGTCTTGGAATTTGCGACGTGGCGATTGCTACCGATGTTGTAGAGCATGATATGGATACAACGCCACTTGGTGAGCCTTTAGGATATATAAGCGGTATTGATAAAATACATATACCTGCTGATAAAAAAATATGTTTTGTTTTAGAAAAATGTGCAAAAAATCTAGAAAATACAGTTGTTAAATGCGGAACTATAGCATCGGGAGACATTTTTTTAAATGATAATAATATAAAAAATAAAATTGTAGAAAATTTTAATGCTATATGCGGAGAAATGGAAGGCGGAAGCATCGGTCACGTGGCTTATGCAAACGGTATACCATTTGGTGTTATAAGAGTTATATCTGACAATGCAGATTCTGAATCAAATATGGATTTTCCTGAATTTTGTGCCATAGCAGCAAAAAAATCAATTGAGATTTGTGAAAAATTTATAATAGAATATGTATAATAAAGGGACAGAAACTTTCGTTTCTGTCCTTTTTATTAATCACAGCAACAATCTTTTCTTGTTGGTTCAATATTATCAAAAGCACATTTTTCAGGTGGGAAAAATTCATCTGTTGGGAACTGCAATCTATCAAAAAGGTCGCAAGGACTATTATCCGTTGAAGAAACACATTCATTCTGAGGTATGCAATAATCTATTACCGGAATGAGAAGTTGTGTCTCGCGAAGCAATCTGACAATAGTAAACAAACCTATGGTTACATACACGCGTTTGCATGAATCAGGGTCAACAATAATATCATCAAAAACTCTGCATACATTTGATGGGATACTTGCAACATCCATTTCACCACAGCAGCAACATCTCTCTGAACTGTCAATAATTTTTGCAGCAAGACATATTGGGTCTACAACCTCTGTCTGTGCAACAGGAAGGTTGTTTTTGTGCCAGAGCTGAACATCTCCGTCGTTAAATCTGTATTTAGATGAATAAGTTCTTGCATTTCCCTCTGAGCCAAAAAGAATTACTTTTTTGTCAAAAGTAGCAAGACCCTCTACAACAGTTGGTCTGCCAACACCAGTAAACACATCAAGAGTTATTCTGAAGAAGAATTTTAAATCTACTGAATAATAACCTCTATTGAACTGAACAGGCTCTACATCAGAATAAACCCAGATAATTTCTGATTTTCTACATTTAATATTTATTGCTCTATCCACGATATTCTGACCGGATTCTGTAAGGTATACTCTTATGTTTTCTATACATTCTTTGTCTCTGCATGAATCATAAACTTTATTAGTTTCTATGCAAACGCTGTCGGGAGAATTTCCACAACAAGGATTACATCCGTTTAAAGCTTTGTCGCTCATAACTACTCCTCCTAATAAACAAATCTTTATAACTTCACTACCATAATATGTACCAAGGAGTAATTATGTGAACAAAAAAAGGCAAACTTTTTGTTTGCCTTTTAAGAAAATAAAATTTTATATGAATTGTTATAAAACAAATCATCGACTTCGTTTTTATATTTTTTTTCAAAACGCTTGAAACTATCTGAGATATTACAAGGACGGGTATCCATATTATGCATATCTGTACCCATAATGCAATATCTTCCATTTTTAATAAGATAATTTAAAAATCTTTTTTCCTCGCCTTTTACAGGAACAGAACAGCTGATTTGAAATTTTACATCAAGATCTGTAAAATCCAATACTCTTTCACCCTCTATTGAGAGATACCGTTCAATATGTGCCAAAATAATATCATATCCGGATATGCTAAGCTCATAAATCTCCTCAGGGAGGCTACTACTCCAGTTACTATATGGCAACTCCAGAAGGATAAGTTTCGTGTTTTCAACACAAAACTTATCAAGATTATCCATTGATAACAGCGATTTATCATAGGCAATCTCAAAACCCTTTATTATCTTAGGAATTGCAATATTGTTTTCATGTGAGTAATTAAGAATATTATCGAGTGCTTTATCACGTTTTAAAATCAATTCATCAATAGAAATCGGATTAAATGGATAAAAATGTGGCGTGGCAACAAGATATTCCACCCCTTGTTTCAAGGCATCGTGAGCCATTTCACACCCAATTGATGTACTTTTTGCACCATCGTCAATACCGGGCAAAAAATGAGAATGAAAATCTATAAACATAACATCAACCTTTATTTATATTCATTATAATATCCATATTTTCTGAAAAATCTGGATCGATAGTCATATCCATAATATCCACCATTTTTCTTATCGGTACAGTTCATAAGAAATCCAAGAAGTTTTATGTTAGAATTTTTAATGTTTTCCATGGTTTTGTCAAGCATATCATAAGAAGAATAATCCTGACGTGCTACAATAATCATACCAGATGATTTTTCTGCAAGAATTATAGCGTCTGTTACCAAAACAATTGGCGGAGTATCAATGAATATATAATCATATCTTTGTGAAAGTTCTTCAAGAACATTATTCATTTCATCGCTCATAAGGAGCTCTGTTGAATTAGCAGGAGTCTCACCCACTGTTATACAATCAAGAGTACCTTTTACATTCTTTTTGATGGCCTCATCCAATGTACAAAAACCGCAGAGAACATTTGAAATACCAACATCCTTTTTCTCTTTAAGATATCTGTGGACACGCGGTTTTCTGAGATCACAGTCTATAAGAATAACCTTAGAATCTGTACATGAAAATGTATACGCAAGGTTTATTGCAGTGGTTGTCTTACCCTCAGCAGGTTCAGAACTTGATATAACTATAATCTTACCTTTATCGGTTTTAGGAAGAGAGAACATAATATTTGTTCTTGCTGCTTTATATGATTCAAGGGTACGGAATGACGAGTTATCATCGATAACATATTTTCCTTCTTCAATATGCATAGATTTATGTTTTCTTTTTATTTTAAAAAGCTTTGGTACATTAAACTTCATTTCCATTCCCCCTTAGTTAATTATCTCACCAAGAATACTGATTTTATATCTGAATGAAAGTTCTTCACTGTTTCTTATTCTTGTGTCATACATCTGTATAAGAATTACTATAGCAAATGCAACTATAAAACCAAGAACTATACCAATGAGCATCATTTTGGTAAGACCCACTTTTGATGGAATCAAAGGCATATTTGCATCGTCAATAATTTCTACATCTCCCCTTTTAAAGATACTAAGCATCTTTGCTGGAGCTTTATCAAGAATACTCTTACATATTATGTATGAATCTTCCGCTGAATATGAAGTAATATTTAATGACAGAAGTTCTGTATCGTTTACAGAAGAAATGCTTATCATATTAGAAATGTCTATCCAAGAATATTTAAATCCTATATCAGCACTTACGCTTTCTAAGAATGATCTTCCACGAAGTATTTCCATATATGTCATACTAAGTGCTCTGGATGATTCAATTTCATACTGACTAATACCATCAGTAGCAGAATAATCAGATTCTGACATACAATTTACATATATTGTGCCATTTGAAGTATAGGTTGGTACAACAAAAAAGATATTGTATATGCACAAAAAGAAAACACAAATCAATATAGAAATAGCAAATATTTTCTTAAAATTAAACACCATATCAACTATGGTTTTAAATCCTACGCTGTTGTTATCGTCTGTATTAAACATGTCATTCAACCTTTCATATAAAAAATATGTAGCTAATCAATTTATTTTAACATACATAATCTATCTGTGTCAAGCGTATGGAAGTTAACATTAATAACAAATTTTTAACCAAAAAAGCTGATATGCTACAACATATCAGCTTTTTTAAAAGTTATTTATTCATTGCTTCCTGTACTGCAACTGCAACTGCAACGGTCATACCAACCATCGGGTTGTTACCTGCACCGAGGAATCCCATCATCTCTACGTGAGCAGGAACAGATGAAGAACCTGCAAACTGAGCGTCTGAGTGCATTCTTCCCATTGTATCTGTCATACCGTATGAAGCAGGACCTGCAGCCATGTTATCGGGATGAAGTGTTCTTCCTGTACCACCGCCGGATGCAACAGAGAAGTACTTTTTACCAAGTTCGATACATTCTTTTTTATATGTACCTGCAACCGGATGCTGGAATCTGGTAGGATTTGTAGAGTTACCTGTAATAGAAACGTCTACACCCTCTTTATGCATAATTGCTACGCCTTCTCTTACATCATCAGAACCATAGCATTTTACAAGAGCTCTTTCACCTTTTGAATAAGCTGTTTCCTTAACAACATTTACTTCACCTGTAGCGTAGTCAAACTCTGTCTGAACATAAGTAAATCCATTTATTCTTGAAATTATCTGTGCAGCATCTTTACCAAGACCATTAAGAATAACTCTTAAGGGTTCTTTTCTTACTTTATTTGCTGATTTTGCAATTCCGATTGCACCTTCAGCAGCAGCAAATGATTCGTGACCTGCAAGGAATGCAAAGCACTTTGTCTCTTCTCTAAGAAGCATTGCACCAAGATTACCGTGACCAAGACCAACTTTTCTGTCGTCAGCTACTGAACCTTTGATACAGAACGCCTGAAGTCCTTCACCTATAACTTCTGCAGCATCGGCAGCAACCTTGCAGCCTCTCTTGATAGCAAGAGCTGCGCCTACAACGTATGCCCATGCAGCATTTTCAAAACATATTGGCTGAATACCTTTTACTATGCCATAAGGATCAATGCCTTTTTCATCACATATAGCCTTTGCTTCTTCTATAGAAGAAATGCCGTTTGCATTAAGAACTGCATTTATATTGTCAATTCTTCTTTCATAACTTTCAAATAATGCCATTTCAGTTCCCCTCCTTATTATTCTTCTCTTGGATCGATAAGCTTAGCAGCATCGTCAATTCTTCCATACTGACCACTTGCTTTTGCAAGAGCCTCATTAGCATCCATACCGCCCTTTATCATTTCCATCATCTTGCCCATATGTACAAACTTGTATCCGATAATTTCATCGTTTTCATCGAGAGCAACCTTTGTTACATAACCTTCTGCCATTTCAAGATATCTTGGACCTTTAGCCAATGTTCCGTACATTGTACCAACCTGGCTTCTAAGACCTTTACCAAGGTCTTCAAGACCTGCACCGATAGGAAGACCGCCCTCTGAGAAAGCTGTCTGTGTTCTACCGTAAACTATCTGGAGGAACAATTCTCTCATAGCAGTGTTTATAGCATCACACACAAGGTCTGTGTTTAATGCTTCAAGAATAGTTTTTCCAGGAAGAATTTCTGATGCCATAGCAGCAGAATGTGTCATACCGGAACATCCGATTGTCTCAACAAGTGCCTCCTGAATAATACCTTCTTTAACATTAAGTGTAAGCTTACATGTGCCCTGCTGTGGTGCACACCAACCAATACCGTGTGTAAGACCGGATACGTCTTTGATTTCTTTAGACTTTACCCATCTTCCCTCTTCAGGAATAGGAGCCGGACCATGATTAGCACCTTTTCTAACCACACACATATTTTCAACTTCTGAACTGTAGATCATTATTTTACCCCTTTCTTGCATAAATACATTGTTAATATTTTATCACATGTTTTGTCAAACATGCAAGACAAAATGTCAAATTTTGTTGAATATATCCAAGGTAATATTATTTTTACATCATATTTTTCATTGAATACATTCCTGATTTTTTGCCGGATATAAATTTTGCAGCTCTTATGCTTCCAACCGCAAAAATTTCCTTACTCATTGCAGTATGTTTAACACTTATGATTTCATCATTACCTGCAAATATCACTTCATGTTCACCAACAATTGTACCGCCACGAACTGCATGAATACCTATTTCGTTTTCTGAGCGTTTTTTTCTGACAGAATGTCTGTCATACACATACTCAGGCTTGTCCTTAAGTTCATCTGCAATTTCATCTGCTATCATAAGAGCTGTTCCGCTTGGAGCATCAATCTTCTGATTATGATGTTTTTCAATAATCTCTATATCAAAATCTCCCTCAAGAGCAGCAGCAGCCTTTCTCACAAGACTTATAATCAGATTAACACCAAGAGACATATTAGCACTTCTAAACACCGCAACGTGCTCAGACAGCCCCTCGAGAGAGGAAAGCTGTGCATCGGACAAACCGGTTGTTGCCATCACAAGAGCTGTGCCGGTATTTTTGCAATAATTTATAAGCTTATCCGTATTTTCAGGATTGGAAAAGTCGATGATTACATCGGCTTTTCCGTTAAAATCTTCTAAAGATGCAACAACAGGATATTCATTCTCCACAGAAGTGTTTATATCAAGTCCGCAAACAATCTCACAGTCTTTATCCTGTGACACAAGGCGAGTAATAACACGCCCCATTTTTCCGTTACATCCGCTAAGTATAATCTTTGTCATAATTATTAACCTTCTTTAAAGCAGGCCATAGTCAACCATTGCTTTTTTTAATTTGTTTAAATTTGATTCTTCCATTTCATAAAGCGGTAATCTAACAGGTCCAACATCAAATCCCAGAAGATTACAAGCAGTTTTTACAGGAATGGGATTAACCTCGCAAAAGAGTGCATCATTAATTGATGCAGCCTCAAGCTGAAGTCTTAGGCTTTCTTTTATATTTCCATCAAGATATGAATACACCATATCGTGAACTTTTCTTGGAGCAATATTTGCAAGAACAGATATTACACCTATTCCTCCAAGTGACATTACAGGGACAATCTGGTCATCATTTCCTGAATAAATATCCATTCTGTCTTCACAAAGTGCTGCAACCTTAGCAACCTGTGAAATATTTCCACTCGCTTCTTTTATGGCTACAATATTTTCAATATGTGAAAGTGTAGCTGCAGTTTCAGGAGTGATATTTACAGATGTCCGTCCAGGAACATTATATAATATTATGGGTATATCCGCACACGCGGCTATAGTTTCATAATGCTTTATGAGACCTCTTTGAGTAGTCTTATTATAATATGGTGTAACACAAAGAACTGCATCGGCACCGATAGAATAAGCATACTCGGTCATCATAACTGCATGGGCAGTATCATTTGAGCCAGTACCTGCAATAAGAGGAATTTTTCCTTTTAGAAAATTAACTGCATATTTTAATGCTTCTTTATGCTGGTCATCAGGCAATGTTGACGCTTCTCCAGTAGTTCCGCAGAGAATTATGGCATCGGTACTGTTATCAATATGATATTGTATCAATTCGCCAAGCTTATCAAAATTTATTTCATTACCTGTTTTATCAAAGGGTGTTATTAATGCAACTCCTGAGCCTTTAAATACAGTATGTTTCATCTATATTACCCCCTATTAATATTATTTACTTTCCCAATATTCAATAAGCTTTTGTGCTATCTGAACAGCATTTGCAGCAGCACCTTTTCTGATGTTATCAGCAACAACCCAGAGATTTACGCCGCTCTCAACGCTCTCGTCACGTCTGATTCGTCCTACATAGGTCTCATTTGTACCTGCTGCATTAAGAGCAAGTGGGTATACATTATTTTCAGGATCGTCCTGAACAATTATACCTGGTGCATTTCTAAGAACTTCCTTAAGCTCTTCTAAATCAAACTGATTGTAAAATTCTAAGTTTATAGATTCACTATGGCTGTTGAACACAGGAACTCTGACTGTTGTAGCTGTAATTTTCAAGGTGTCGTCACCAAGAATTTTCTTTGTTTCATCAACCATTTTCATTTCTTCCTTAGTATATCCGTTTGGAAGGAATACGTCTATGTGTGGTAAACAGTTACCTGCAATTGGGTGAGGGAACTTCTTAGGTGCCTCTCCTTTAAGACCATTTTCAAGATCCATATATCCTGCAAGCCCTGCACCGGATACAGCCTGATATGTAGAATATACAACTCTTTTTATTTTATATTTATCGTGGAGTGGTTTAAGTGCAACCATAGCCTGTATAGTTGAACAGTTAGGATTTGCAATGATACCGTTATTCCACTCGATATCCTGCGGATTAACCTCAGGAACTACAAGAGGAACTTTTGGATCCATTCTCCATGCGCTTGAGTTGTCGATAACTACAACACCTTTTGAAGCTGCAATAGGAGCAAATTTTTCACTGGTTGAACCACCTGCTGAGAAAAGTGCTATGTCTATATCTCTGTCAAATGAGTTTTCATTTAACTCCTCAATAATGTATTCTTTTCCCATAAAATCAATTTTTTGTCCTGCAGATCTCTTTGATGCAAAAAGATAATAATTTTCAACAGGAAGCTGCATTTCTTCAAGAACCTTTAAAAAAGTTCTTCCTACCATTCCTGTTGCACCAACGATAGCAACGTTATATTTTTTCACAATGATGCCCTCCATTAATTTATATTTTATATAACAATCCATTATATACTTATTATATAATATCATTCTATTAAAAATAAGTCAATATTTAATATTTTTCGCTATATTTCAAATAAATTAAATTTATTAATATTTCTTGACTACAATATAAATTTATTTTATTCTATTATATGTAGTACTATATTGGAGGTTTACCAATGAGAAAAGGAATGTTTTCTTTATTTATATCAATATTAATCCTGACACTATATACATACACCGTTCAGGCAAAGCCCGATGTTAATATGCTCCGTGTTGGTCTATGTTATGGGGCAGATGCTGTTGAAAAATGTTCTATCTCTGCTGATGGCGGTTTTTTTGTAGGAACAGAAACAAACAGAAATTTCAGTCAAACAGATGAGATTGAAGGCAGTAATATTGAAATATCAATTGATGCAAACGGAATCTGTACATTTTCTGACAGAACCTTTGATACAAAAAACGGAACTCTTACATTTATGCCAAGAAGTGGCGGATTTATCAGCTTCAAAGGTAATAAATACAGAGGCGGAATTCAGATTGTAAATACCGGGAACGGTAAAATGAATATAGTTAATTTTATATCCCCCGATGACTACATTAAGGGAGTTATAGGAAGTGAAATGCCTTCCAGTTGGCACATAGAAGCACTCAAAGCACAGGCTGTGTGTGCAAGAAATTATGCAATTTCAAATGTAAACAAACACTCAAAACACGGATTTGATGTATGCACAACGGTTGATTGTCAGGTGTATGGAGGAGGAAATGCCGAAACAGAAAGCACAATCCGTGCTTCAGAAGAAACTAGCGGGAAATACCTTTTATACAATGGTTCACTGGCTGAAACACTGTTTTTCTCTTGTGATGGCGGTCACACATCCAATTCAAAATATGTTTGGGGCAGTGACATCCCCTATTTAAGAGGGGTTAAGGACATATATGAAAACCCTGCAGAAGCTTCCAGATACAATTGGAGCACTACTCTTACTACAGACGAGTTAGAAGCAAAACTTGCAACATCCGGTGTAAACATAGGAAAAATAACGGGCATAACAGCTACAACCGAGCCTACTACAGGTCAGGTATATAATCTCGAAATAAAAGGTTCAAACGGAACCCATGTATTAAAAAATGACAAAACAAGAACCTGGCTCGGATACAACACCTTATACAGTCAGGTGTATACAATCACTCCTGTGACAGCAGGAAGCACATCTACAATAACTGCATTAAGTTCCAAGGGAAAATCCTCTCCACAAGGGCTTAATGTACTTTCGTCAAAAGGTATCACATCCATAAGCTATCCTTTTGTTGCAAAATCGGCATCAAGTATAAATGAATTAAATGCAATGGCACTTGCGTACAGGTTCGACGGACATGGATGGGGTCACGGATTAGGCATGAGTCAATATGGAGCCAAAGCGATGGCAGACCAAGGATTTACATATGACGAAATACTTTATTTTTATTATCAGGGAACATATTTAGAATAAGAGGTAACACTACATTGAAAACAAGTGATTTTTACTATGATTTACCACAAGAATATATAGCTCAGACCCCTCTTTCGGACAGGTCTTCATCTAAGCTTATGAAAATTAACAAACTTACAGGTGAAATAGAGCACAAAATTTTCAAAGATATAATAGATGATTTACACCCCGGAGACTGTCTTGTGCTCAACGACACAAGAGTTATTCCTGCAAGACTCTACGGTGAAAAAGAGGGTACCGGCGGCAAAATAGAATTTTTACTTCTAAGCCGAAAATCTACAGACGAATGGGAAGTAATATTAAAGCCTGGTAAAAAAGCAAAACCCGGAGCAAGGTTTATATTTGGCAACGGCAAATTAATGGCAGAAGTTATAAGCACGGTTAATGACGGAAACAGAATTGTAAAATTTTATTACGACGGAATTTGGGAAAATGTTCTTGACGAATTGGGACAAATGCCCCTTCCGCCATATATAACAGAAAAACTTGCAGACAAAGAAAGATATCAGACTGTGTATTCTAAAAATGAAGGCTCAGCTGCAGCACCAACTGCAGGACTTCATTTTACAAATGAGCTTTTATCCAAAATAAAGGACAAAGGTGTTAATCTTGCATACATCACTCTTCATGTCGGGCTTGGTACTTTTAGACCTGTTAAAGTAGATGATGTTAACAACCACAAGATGCATTCGGAATTTTATAGTTTATCAAAGGAAACTGCAGATATTATAAACAATACAAAGAAAAACGGAGGAAGAGTAATCTCTGTAGGCACTACATCCACCAGAACGCTTGAAACAATTGCTGACAGCGATGGTTTTGTGAGAGAGCAGTCGGGTTGGACAGATATTTTTATTTACCCACCATATAAGTTTAAATGTGTAGATTGTCTCATAACAAATTTTCACCTTCCCGAATCAACACTTCTTATGCTTGTAAGTGCACTATCAACTAAAGATAACATATTGAATGCATATGAAGAAGCAATAAAAAACAACTACAGATTTTTTAGCTTTGGGGACGCGATGTTTATTGCTTAGGATAAAACATTGTAGGGGTCATTCACGAATGACCCGCGGACGATTCGTGAATTGCCCCTACAAATATCACATAAACCATAAACTTTTATGATACGATTTTTATACAATGAGGTAGATAATATATGTTTACATTATTAAAACAAGAAGGACTGGCAAGAAGAGGAACATTTGAAACAGTACACGGAACAATTCAGACACCTGTTTTTATGAACGTGGGAACTCTCGGTGCTATAAAAGGTGCAGTTTCTTCCCTTGACCTTAAAGATATCGGTTGCCAGGTAGAACTTTCAAACACTTATCACCTTCACGTAAGACCGGGTGATAAGGTAATAAAAGAATGTGGCGGCCTTCACAAATTTATGAACTGGGACAGACCAATACTTACAGACAGCGGCGGTTTTCAAGTCTTTTCTCTTGCAGGCCTTAGAAAAATCCGTGAAGAAGGTGTATACTTTAATTCGCATGTTGACGGAAGAAAGATTTTTATGGGACCTGAAGAAAGTATGCAAATTCAATCTAATCTGGCATCGACAATTGCAATGGCTTTTGACGAATGTGTGGCTCTTCCTGCAGAATATAATTATGCAAAAGAATCTCACAAACGTACAATCAGATGGCTTAAAAGATGTAAGGATGAGATGAAAAGACTAAACAGTCTCCCTGATACTATTAATAGGAATCAGATGCTATTTGGAATAAATCAGGGTGCAACCTTTGACGACCTCAGAATAGAAAATATGAAGGAAATTTCCGAGCTTGACCTTGACGGATATGCTATCGGCGGTCTGGCTGTAGGCGAAACAACACAAGAGATGTATCATATACTCGATGTTGTTCTACCCTTTGCTCCAAAGGACAAGCCAAGATATCTTATGGGTGTGGGAACACCTCAAAACATTCTTGAAGCAGTAGACAGAGGAATAGACTTTTTCGACTGTGTAATGCCAAGCAGAAATGCAAGGCACTGCAATATATTTACAGAAAAAGGATATATGAGTCTTAAAAACGAAAGATATATTACTGATATGTCCCCCATTGACCCTGATTGTGACTGCCCTACTTGCAGAAACTATTCCAGAGCGTATTTAAGACATCTCTTTAAAGCAAACGAAATGCTTGCAATGCGTCTTTGTGTAATTCATAATTTATATTTTTACAACAAGCTTATGGAAAACATCCGCACAGCAATTGACGGAGGATACTATAAAGAATTTAAAAAAGAAAAACTCGAAATATATAATTCGAGAGTTTAATTTTATAAACCACTTGATTTTTAATTAATAACATTATATAATATTTTTTAATACATTAATAAAAGGAGGAACTAATATGCCAGCTCAAGATCCAACAGGCAGTATGATTCAATTTATTGTAATGATGGTTGCACTTTTTGCAGTTATGTACTTTATGGTTATAAGACCTCAGAAAAAGAGGGAGAAACTCACAAGAGAAATGCTCGCAGGTCTTATAGTAGGTGATAAAATAATTACAATTGGCGGAATAATAGGAAAAATTTCTTCTATTAAAGACGATAACCTTGTTATTGAATCAGGCAGCGGCAGCGACAAATCTTATATAAAGATTGCTCGCTGGGCAGTTAAAGAAGTATTAAAACCTGCTCAGGAATAATACTTAAACCGATGAATAAGTATTAATAAGCCCCATATAGGGGCTTATTTTTATTTATGGAGGTTTTTTATATGTTATCTGGCAAGATTGCAATGAAAGAAAACAATGTTTCAAAATCCTTAATATCCATTAAATCACTAATAAAATCCGCAATCATGGCAATATTATTTACAATAATATTGTTTTTAATCTTTTCTCTTATAATATCATTTACAGATATAACAGAAGCAAGTGCTGATACCATGGTAACTATTGCAACAATTATCGGAATAATTATAAGCGGAATAATATCTGCATATGGTGCCGCATCAAAAGGATGGCTATCAGGAAGCATCGGAGGATTATTTTATATCTTTATTGTATGGCTTTCAGGGAAAATATCCGGTTATTCCGTGTCTTTTTCAAAGTCAACATTACTTATTATAATTTTATCAATAGTATTTGGTGCAATAGGTGGAATTATTGGAATAAATATGAAAAGGAAATAAATACATACAACACAAAATATAGAATTATTTTATCAATACATACCAATATTTTGTAAATAATCTATTGACAATTACAATTAAAAATTCTATAATTATAATGTTTAATTGTGTATATACGGAGGTGATATAATGAGAAGAAAAACTGGCATAACAGTTATTATTTTTACATGCCTTTGTCTTATTATATCATCTGTAGCAATATTTCCTGTTGACAATAATCATTCGAGAGAAAATGTCTTTATGTTCAGACCTGTATATGAAAACAATTTTTTTATCAGAGAACATAACAAATTATCACTTTCTCAGAAAAACAGTTCACGCAATAATGTCTGGATAAAATCTGATGAAAACATTTTATCATTTGATGAAAATTCTGATTATATAAGCACTGCAGAAATTGATATATCAAGTGATAAATCAATATATGAAAAGCAAAAAAGAAAATCTGAAAACATACTAAAATATACAGTTTCACATATATATCATTTACTGATTTGATATAAAAAATAAAATTTATTATATACACAAAAATCTAGGAGGAAAACAAATGAATTCAAAAAGCGTAGCAAAATTTAGTCTCGTTATTATTATCATCGCTGCACTTGCTTATGTAGCTGCATTTGGTGTTAATATTGGCGGATACCAGATTTCATCATCACTTGATGAAGAAAATGGTATAAGAAGAGGTTTGGACCTTGCAGGAGGTTCTTACATTGTGTTTGAGGCAGACACAGAGGAAGAAGTAACAGAAGATAATATGAATGCTGTAGTAGCAGTACTTCGAAACAGACTTGACAGTCAGGGTTACTTTGAAGCAAATGTTTCAAAGCAGAACGACAGACGTGTCAGAGTTGAGATACCTGCTGTAGAAAATCCCGATGAGGCAGTTGCTCTCCTTGGTGCAACAGCCAAACTCGAGTTTGTGGACAAAGACGGAAACGTAGTTCTCACAGGCGGAGAAGATGTTAAGAGTGCCAGTGCAGCCTATGAAGCTGTAGACAGCACAGGCAGAAAAGGGAATATTGTAAAGCTTACCCTAACAGATGAGGGTAGCAAAAAGTTTGCTGATGCTACAGGCAGAATTGCAGGCTATACAAACAATGAAAACTTTATTGCGATTCAGCTTGACGGAAACATCATATCAAGCCCAAGAGTTAGTGAACAGATTAGCTCAACAGAATGTATAATACAGGGCGACTTTACGAGCGAAAGTGCAAAGACACTTGCAGGACAGATTCAGTCAGGTCAGCTCCCATTCTCTCTTAAAGTTGCAGAGATGAGAAGCATAGGTGCTCAGCTTGGTGAGCAGGCTCTTACAAACAGCCTTAAAGCTGGTCTTATTGGACTTATTCTTGTTATGTTATTCATGCTCATTCTCTACAGACTCTGTGGATTTATTGCATCTGTTGCACTTGTTGCTTATGTTGCAATAGTTGCACTTCTTCTTGGTGCACTCAGAGTAAACCTTACTCTCCCGGGTATAGGTGGTATAATTCTTACAATCGGTACAGCAGTTGACGCTAACGTAATTATTTTTGAAAGACTCAAAGAAGAGCTTAAGCTTGGCAAAACTCTCCGTGCTTCAGTTGATGCTGGATTTAACAGAGCGTTTACAGCAATTGTTGACTCAAATATTACTACAATGATAGCTGCAGTTGTTCTCTATCTCTTTGGTACAGGAACAATCAAAGGCTTTGCTATAACTCTCGGTATTGGTACAATCGTTAGTATGTTCACAGCAATATTTGTTACAAGATTCTTACTTCGTCAGATGATTGGATTCAACATTAAGAATCCTAAGCTCTACAGTGCTTAAGGGAGGGTTATACGATGTTTAATATTATTGAAAAAAGAGCTATATTCTTTATAATTTCTGCAGTAGTTATTATTGCCGGAATTGCAGGTTTTGTTATTAACGGCGGCTTCAATGCAGATATTGATTTTACAGGCGGTACAGAAATATATGTTAACCTTGGCACAGAATTTGATGAGATGGCTATAAGAAAATCTCTTGAAGGTGTAGAAGGTGTTACTATTTCTTCAGTACAGAAAGCAGAAGATACAACTGCTATAATTAAAACTACAGAACTTAATATGGACCAGAAGGTTGCCGCTCAGGACGCTATTAAAAAAGCTTTTGAAAAAGCTGAGATACTTTCTGTTGACAATGTAAGTGCATCAATCGGTAAAGACTTGTGGAACAATGCTGCAATGTCTATCATCATTGCATCAGTTCTTATGCTTGTGTATATCACATTCAGATTTGAGCTTTTGACAGGTATATCTGCAGTTCTTGCACTTATCCACGATATGCTTGTTATGATGAGTGTGTATGCTATTTTCCAGATTCCTATTAACACATCATTTATAGCTGCTATTCTTACAATTCTTGGTTATTCAATCAATGCAACTATCGTTGTATTTGACAGAATCAGAGAAAATACAAGATTCTCAAGAAAAGAAACTTTTGTTGAAATTGCAAACAAGAGTATATGGCAGACAATGGGAAGATCTATCAATACATCAATCACAACTCTTATAACATTGGTATGTCTTTTCATTCTCGGAGTTCCATCAATAAAAGAATTTGCATTCCCTCTCATTGTAGGTGTTGTATGCGGATGCTTCTCATCTGTGTTCCTTGCAAGTCAGTTCTGGGTATTGCTTAAAGGAAAGAAAGCAACAGTTGTTGCAAAATAAATCTAAAATTAAACCCTGCGATAAAATCTTATCGCAGGGTTTTTATATGTAATAATCCCGACCGAAAATCTTCGGCCGGGATATTATTTAGTCTTCTTTTTTAGATTCAGCAATAACTTTTTCGGCTATATTTGACGGAGCATTTTCATATCTTGTAAACTCAAAGGTAAATGTTCCTCTGCCTTTACTCATTGAACGTAAATCAGTAGCGTATTTATGCATTTCGGATACAGGAACCTAAGCTTCAACAAGGTTTAATCCAGGTCTGTCGCTCTCACCCATTCCCATTATCTGACCACGACGTTTATTTATATCTCCAATTATATCTCCCATTATAACTTCCGGAACATAAACTCTGAGATATCCAATCGGCTCAAGAAGAGCAGGCTTTGCCTGTTTCATACCTTCTTTATAAGCAAGAGCAGCTGCGGTCTTAAATGCAATTTCCGAGGAATCAACTGGATGATATGAACCATCTAAAAGTGTAGCTTTAAGATTAACAACGGGATATCCTGCCAGAACACCATGTTCACAAGAATCCCTCAGACCTTTTTCAACAGCAGGGAAATAGTTCTTGGGAACACTTCCGCCGAATACTTTTTCTTCAAAAATCATATCCTCTGTGAGGCCCGGTTCAAACTGAATTTTAACATGACCATACTGTCCGCTACCACCGGACTGTTTTTTATGTTTTCCCTCTACAACAGCTGTACCGAGTATTGTCTCTCTATATGGAACTATAGGTTCTTCAAGCTTTACATTTACTCCGTATTTTGCTTTGAGTTTATTTACAATTACATCAATATGTTGTTCTCCCTGTCCGTTAATGAGAGTCTGTTTTGTTTCAGAATTTGTTGTTATTGTAAATGTTGGGTCTTCATCAGTAAGTTTCATCAATCCGCCTGTTATTTTTTCTTCGTCACCTTTTGCAAGAGGATAGACGGCCATTGAGAGTACTGGTGCAGGAAAATCTATTCCGCTTAAGATAATGTTTTTGTTTTCAGCACACAAGGTGTCACCCGTTTTGGTTTTATCCAGCTTTGATACAACACCGATATCTCCGGCAGTAACTTCTTTTACATCAATCTGTTTTTTACCAAGAAGCGTAAAGATTTTACCGATTTTTTCATATGCATCTTTATTTGGGTTATAAAGAGTTGTATCTGCTTTTACACTACCTGAGTATACTCTAAAGAGTGACATTTTACCTACATAAGGGTCAGCTATTGTTTTAAATACAATTGCAGAAGTTGTGTCCTGTGCATCCTGAACAACTTCAACAGGTTCACCTGTTTTTGAATCATGTGCAATCTCTGTGATTTCATTTGGATTTGGCAAGTATTTCCCTATACCATCCATAAGACTCATTACACCGACATTTTCCTGTCCTGTACCACAATATACAGGATATATACTACCTTCTTTAATACCTTTTCTTATAGCTTTTTTTATTTCATCAAAGGTAAATTCCTCGCCATTGAAGTATTTATTCATCAAAGCATCATCAGTTTCAGCAACAGCCTCCATAATCATTTCACGGAGTGGGGCAATTGACTCTTCCATACCCTCAGGAACAGGAATATCAATTCTGTCTATACCCTCATAGCGTCTGGCTGTCATATCTACTATATCAACATATCCTTTGAATTTATCTCCCTCTCTGATAGGCACAACAAACGGTGTAACAGATTTTCCGAATTTTTCTTTCATCTGCTCAAGGGTGTTCATATAATTTGCCCTGTCATCATCCATCTTATTAACAAAGAACATAATCGGCACACCCTTGGTCTGTGCATATTTGAACACCTGCTCAGTACCAACAGAAACGCCACTTCTTCCGCTAAGAACTATAAGTGCCGAATCAGCAGCTCTCAGGCCCTCTTTAACCTCACCAACAAAATCAAAATATCCAGGAGTATCTATAATATTATATTTCATACCCTTCCATTCAATCGGAATCATGGAAGACTGGATAGAAACCTGTCTTTTTACTTCTTCGGGATCATAATCTGATACTGTGTTACCCTCGGCAACCTTTCCCATACGGTCAATAGCTCCACTATTAATGAGCATAGCCTCTGCAAGAGTAGTTTTTCCACACTTACCATGACCCATCATAACCACATTTCTGATACTGTCCATCGCAAAATTACCCATTGTTGTTTCCTCCTTTTGATACCT
>JAZUPR010000091.1:0-1998 GCA_045605285.1 Clostridia bacterium
CAGGTTGTTATATACAGAACAGGCACATCTAATGATGAGACAGTTCTTACAGACCTTTATACAATGGCAGGCGGATCAGAAAGCTCTATTGGGCCGTATCCTTTCTCTGCAGTAAGCGGCAATGCAAAAGCTCCATATACAAACGGTGTGAATACTCTCAAATATTCCAAGGGTGGATATACATTCTCTAATAACGCCGGAAACACACAGTTTACCCTCAGTCCTACAGCAACAATCGTGTTTGTAGTTCCTGGAGACAGAACAGCTGACGATAAATACAAAAAGAGAACATACACAGGCTTTTCTGACGCAACATCTTATGCGGTAGAGCCTTATGAAGTAGCTTCAGGCTCAACATCTGCAAGAGTTGTAGTACAGTATGTTGCAGACGGTGCAACAACCACAAACACTGTAAAAGCCGCTACAAATGTTTCAATAATCGTAGATAAGGTATCATCTACAAATCCTGACACCGGTGCGGATTGTCACAAGATTGTATTTAGAACATTAGGTGCAGAAAAAGATGCGACATATTACTCACCAGACCTTACAATGATGGCAGGATTCAAAGAGGGTGACCTTGTTAAGTATACACGTGACGGAACAACTATAGAGGATATCAAGCTTGTATATTCAGCAAATACTCTCTATGAAAAAGACGGCACAACCGTTGCATCTGACAACGATGCAAACTGGCAGTACGGAAGTGAAACTGACTACTATTATGCAATAATGGGTACAGTTTACTCAACAGATTTCAACGACTCAGGTGCCGGACTCCTCAATATAGTTCCGGGATTTGTTGTAGACAATGGTGACGGAACATTCTCACTCCCATCTGAAAACTACAAATCATTTACAGTTAAGGCGGAAACACCTTATTATGAGTTTGACTCAACAAGCGGCTCACTTGCAATAAAATCTTATGGAAACCTCACTCCTGCAATAGGAAGTGCATATCCTGAAACCGCAGCAAAGGTTGTTTTGGTTCGCATTGACGATGAAATAAAAGGTGTATATTACATCAAATAATTATTAAGTAATATTAAATCTCCCGAAAGAATTTCTTTCGGGAGATTTTTTGTGAGCACTAGAATTACGCCTTCTCCTTGAGGAGAAGGTGGGTTTTGCGAGGCAAAACTCGGATGAGGTGTTGAAATAAAAAGTAAAATTGTCTAACGGATGTCCTTAGAACCTACACCTCATCAGTTTCGCTTTGCTCAACAGCTTCTCCTCAAGGAGAAGCCTTTTAAAAGCCGATAGAATTTTAGAAAATAAAACAACTTACTATATCGGTGTAATTTATTTATAGAAATTTTATAAAATGTAAGGCTAAATACATTTACATTTTTTCTCCTTTGTGGTACAATTAAGATGTAATATTTTATAGAAAAATACAAGGTGAAATAATGAAAGACAGAAAAGATGTAATCCTCTCGCCACAAGAGGCAGAGAGACAAAAAAATATAATAAAATCTATAAACTCTCTTATGTCGGGCAAAGGAAAAAAAGCCTTTATTGAGACCTATGGTTGTCAGCAGAATGTAAATGACTCCGAGATACTTTCGGGCATGATAGAGGAAATGGGCTATGAAATGGTTTCTAAAAAAGAAGATGCCGACCTTATCATATACAACACCTGTGCAGTAAGAGAAAATGCCGAGCTTAAGGTTTTTGGAAACCTTGGTGCCCTGAAGCATCTTAAATCAAAAAGACCTGACCTTATAATCGGTGTTTGCGGATGCATGATGCAGCAAAAGGATGTTCAGAATGAGATTAAGAGAAAATACAAGCATGTGAGCCTTGTATTCGGCACACATTCTCTCTATCGTTTTCCTGAGATGCTCTCTAATGTTATAAACGAGGACAAAAGAGTTTTTGACATAAAGGAAGACGGCATTATTATTGAAAACATGCCTATATCAAGGGCAAAAGGTCCTTGCGCATGGGTCTCCATTATGTATGGCTGCAACAATTTTTGCACATACTGCATCGTGC
>JAZUPR010000092.1:0-10045 GCA_045605285.1 Clostridia bacterium
GCTTTACGATACATTGAAAGTGGATCTGTCTGATTCATAATACGAGAATAAAAATGATTAAGCCATAGTTCGTCTTCGGGGTCGCACATATTTGATTCGTTACAACTTGGATCGTGTGAAATTTGATTTCTAACCCAACGATAATGTTTGAGTGTTTTTAAATCATCATCCCAATTACGAACATAGTGATTGCCGTTTGGAGTATTTATCATCTCATCAATATATGCAGATAGTCTTCTGTCGTCATTTAGTATTTCACCGCATAACTTCTCTAAATGTTTATATGAATCTATGAAACTCATAAGGACCTCCTAAGTTAAAGACCGTGAACTTATATAGTTCACGGTCGTCGTTGGCGGACAGGGTGGGATTCGAACCCACGTGCCGGATTGAATACCGACAAACTGATTTCGAGTCAGCCCCGTTATGACCACTTCGATACCTGTCCGTGTGTATGTTTGAACTCCGATTTGACGGAGAAAAAAACAAGCAAATTATAAATTTTTGTTAGAAAAATGTTAGAAATGGCTAGAAAAACCGCTAGATAAGGGTGTAAAAACAAGGTTTGAACCTCGCTTAAACCCGCACGGTTGAGCCATTTGTAGGGGTACAGTTACAGTGTAACCGAGGGGATTTCGAGTGCGCCCCGTTATGACCACTTCGATACTTCTCCGGATATGAAATTGTTTTATATGTCAGCCCTGACAAATTTAGGAAAAGAAATATTTAAGGCAAATATCAGGGCAAAACAAACAAATTTATTATAGTATATATTTTTAAAAAAGTAAATACAAAATAAAAATTTTTTTAATTTTGAAAAAAACATTGATATTTAAAGTTAAATGTAGTATAATATTAAAAGTCGTTAAGCTCGGCATTATATGTCATACTAAGATACAGAGCTTACCACGTTGGGTTGAACGTTTCAGATTGCGGTGTTGACAGTCGGGCCTTGCGCAATGCATACTCTCGAACCTGGTCAGGTGAGGAATCAAGCAGCCATAAGGGATGTTGTGCGTGTGCCGCAAGTTTACCCGGCTAGAGCCGCAATCTGGACTTCAATATAAAGCCAATATGGAAACGACTTTTTTTAATATTATTATAAAAGGAGAAAAGACGTGGCATACCAGGCGTTGTATAGAAAGTGGAGACCACTTACATTTGATGATGTTATCGGACAAAGCTATATTGTTAACACATTAAAAAACGAAATAATTGAAAAAAAGATAGCCCATGCATATCTTTTTACTGGCACAAGAGGAACCGGTAAAACATCTACAGCAAAGATTCTCAGCAGGGCGGTAAACTGCGAAAATCTGCAAGACGGAAACCCTTGCAATTCCTGTGAGACATGCAAATCAATTCTCGATGGCTCAGTGCTTGATATTATTGAGATAGATGCCGCATCAAATACAGGTGTTGATAATATAAGAGAAATCATAGAGCAGTGCCAGTATGCATCTGTCTCTACAAAATATAAAGTATATATAATTGACGAGGTTCATATGCTGTCTGCTGGTGCATTTAATGCACTTCTTAAAACGCTTGAGGAACCTCCATCACACGTTATATTCATTCTTGCAACAACAGAAATACATATGGTGCCTGCAACTATTTTGTCAAGATGCCAAAGATTTGACTTTTCTACAATATCTGTGTCGGACATTGTAATGTCAATGAAAAGGATGCTTGGTGCTGAAAAAATAGATGTTGATGAAGACGCTTTAGAATATGTTGCATATCTTGGAAATGGTTCAATGAGAGACTCTCTCAGCATTCTTGATAGATGTATTGCTTTTAAAAATGGAAAAATCACCTATGAAGATGTGGTTGAAATAGTTGGAGCACTTGACGACTCCGTATTATACAAATTTGCAGAATATATTTGCAATGGTGATGTGAAAAATCTTCTCGAAGAATTTGATAAATGTGTTGCATCGGGAAAATCCCTGGATAATTTTTCTGTGGACTTGCTCAATGTGTATAGGGAAATGCTCAAATATGTAAATATTGGCACAGCACATAAAACAAGTGCAAGAAGAATGCAACTTATAGATAAAACATCAAAATTGTATACACAGGAAAAACTTGTAAGATGCATATATATTTTAACAGATTTAATTCATGATTTGCGTTTTGTGTCAAATGCGCGGGTTCTTATAGAATGTACGCTTATAAAAATGGCAAATCCTGTTTTTGATATTGACGAAAAGTCAATCCTTGATAGAATAAGCGTTTTGGAAAAGAAAATAAGTTCTGGAGAATTTATAAGACAAACAAATAACAATCCCGATGTTGCTGAATCTTTTGAACCTGCACCAACGCCTGTCGAAATACCAGTAGAAGTAATTAGTCTGGATGAGGAGACAGAAGAAAAAGAAGATAGTAAAAATGATGCTGTGGATAATATTATATCAAATTGGACCGATGTAATATCAAGGATTCAGGACACAAAAGAATTGGTTATGTATTTTCATATAGCAGATGCTGTTCCAAAGAAAAGCAGGGAAGACCTTGTGTTGATGTTTTCTTCGAAAGAAAAGAAAGATGATTTTGAAAGGTCGTCTGATAAAGAAAAACTTGGGAAAATAATTACTGAAATTTTTGGATTCTGTCCAAAGATACTTTCAACATCAGATGCAAATTTTGAAGAGTTTGTCGAAGAAAGTGATACAAATAAAGACGACTTGTTTTTAAGTCTTGAAAAAAGAATTGACGATTTCCCGGAAAATATTAAATTTGATTAATATAATTATTTGACATAATATAAAAGGGATGTTATAATTTTTGGTATATATTTACACACGACAATAAAGAGGCAGAAAACGTGAAAATAGCAGTTCTTGGTTTTGGAACAGTAGGTTCCGGTGTGTACGAACTGGTACGCGATAACAAAGAAATTATTAGTAAAAATGCCGGAGAAGAAGTATCTACAAAATACATTCTTGATATAAGAGATTTCTCAGACAGACCAGATGCAAATCTTTTTACAAAGAATTTTGATGATATAGTAAATGATGAAGAAGTTGATATTGTAGTAGAGACAATAGGTGGACTTGAACCTGCATTTACTTTCTCAAAAAAAGCACTTGAAAAAGGAAAAACTGTAATTACATCAAATAAAGAGCTTGTGGCAACTCATGGTAATGAGCTTATTGACCTTGCCGTTAAAAATGGAGCTAAATATCTGTTTGAAGCAAGTGTGGGTGGCGGTATTCCGATTATAAGACCACTTTTTCATTGTATAGTAAGTAATCAGATTGAGGGCGTCAGCGGCATATTGAATGGTACCACAAACTATATTCTCACTAAGATGTTTAAAAATGGTGAGAGCTTTGAAGCTGCACTTCTTGCTGCTCAGCAGAATGGATATGCTGAAAGAGACCCATCTGCAGATGTTGACGGACATGATACATGCAAAAAGATATGTATTTTGTCATCTATCATCTCAGGAAAAAGCATTGATTTTAAAAATGTGTATACTGAGGGTATTTCAAAAATTACTCTTGAAGACACAAAATATGCACAGGAAATGGGTTATAGCATAAAGCTTATTGGTGAATGCAAGCGTAAAGACAGTGACAATATGGAAGTTCACGTAGCACCTATGCTTGTTTCCAAAGACAAGATGCTTTCATCCATTGAAGATGTTTATAACGGAATTGTTGTAAACGGCGGTGTTACAGGTGACACAATGAATTATGGCAGAGGTGCAGGAAAGATGCCTACAGCCAGTGCTGTTGTGGCAGACGTTGTGGAAGCTGTAAAAAACCAGACTGTTTCATATATGAGACCTTGGGAAAAAGCCGAGAAAAATATAGTTATAAATCATGACGAATATATAAGAAGTTTCTTCGTAAGATTAAAAGCTGAAGGTTTTGATAAATCTAAACTCCCTGCTATCTTACAAACAAAAGAGATGTATAATGGAGAGATTGGATTTATTACAGAGAAAATATCTTATAAAGATATATGCAAAAAACTTTCTGAATCAGGTGTAGAAGTTGTAAGCCTTATTGAAGTAATGGATTAATCGGGAGGATAAAATGATTACCGTTAGAGTACCGGCATCAACTGCAAATCTTGGTTCCGGGTTTGATTGCATGGGAATAGCCCTAGACCTGTATAGCACAGCAACCTTTGAAGAAATAGAAACAGGACTTGAAATAAATATAAATGATGCAAGCAGAGAGTTTTTGCCTAGTGATGAGTCTAACTATGTATATCAGGCAATGCTCAAGGTTTTCAATAAATGCGGCAGATTCCCAAAGGGTATAAGAATATCTTCTCATACAGATATTCCCATTACTCGTGGATTGGGAAGCTCATCTTCCAGTATGGTAATGGGACTTTTCGGAGCAAATGAGCTTGTTGGAAGACCTTTTTCAAGAGAAGAGCTCTTGCAGATGGCTTATGAAATAGAAGGTCATCCCGACAACGTAACACCAACAATTTTTGGGGGATTTACCGTTGCTGTAAACGATAATAATAAAATTATCTACACAAAAACAGATATAGATAAAAGTGTATGCTTTGCAGCTATGGTTCCTGAGTTTTATCTGGCAACGAGAAAATCCAGAAGTATTTTACCTAAAAACGTACCGCATATAAATGCCACCTATAATATCGCCCACGCGGCATATATGGCATCTGCAATAGCAAAAGGAGATTATTCTGCATTTGCAGTTGGTACAAAGGATAAAATTCATCAGAAATATCGCTTTGAGATGATAAAGAGTGCTGAGTTTATCATAAGGTCTGCAAAAAGATTTGGTGCTACATGTGGCTATTTAAGCGGTGCAGGACCAACTATTATTTCCATTGTGGAAAATAATCACGATGAATTTGAGAAAAAAATGAATGAATTAATAGCAACCAACCTAAAAAACTGGAAACTTTATATGCTTCATGCAGATAATGACGGAGTTGTTTGCACATACAATTAAGGGGTCTGTATCTTATTGATATAGACCTTATTGTTGATAATACGGACTTTTTAAGGAGACTTTATTATGTCAGGAAAAAAATATTATAAAAAAGACCAAACACCATCTGAAAATTTTAATAACGAATTGCGTCTTGAGGGAAGAAATCCTGTGATGGAAGCTCTTCGCTCTGATAGACCTATTGATAAGATATATGTGCAAAGCGGCGAAAAAAACGGATCTGTGTTAAAAATCTTATCTCTCGCCAGAGAAAAGAAAATTCCGGTTATGGAAGTCGAAAAAAATAAACTTGATAAAATGAGCTCCACGAATGCTCATCAGGGAGTTATAGCTTCTGTTGCTGCAAAAGAGTATTCAAGCGTTGAGGATATCCTATCTTATGCAAAGGAAAAAGGAGAAGCCCCGTTTATTGTTATATGTGATGACATAAGCGACCCACATAATCTTGGCTCTATAATCAGAACTGCAAATGCAGCAGGGGTTCATGGAGTAATTATTCCAAAGAGAAATGGAGTAGGACTTACTGCAACAGTTGCAAAGACTAGTGCCGGAGCAATAGAATTTACCCGTGTTGCTAAAGTGACAAATATTGCAAAGACAATAGATATGCTCAAAGAAAATAATGTATGGGTTGTCGGAGCTGATATGGATGGGGAAAAGAACATATATGAGCACGATTTTTCAGGAAGTGTAGCAATTGTAATAGGTAGCGAAGGCTTTGGGATATCCCGTCTGGTAAAAGAAAAGTGTGACTTTATTGTAAATATACCAATGGTTGGAAAAATAAGCTCTCTTAATGCATCAGTTGCAGGAGCACTCATGATATATGAGGCGCTAAGAGGAAGACTAAGGAAATGATTTTAGAAGGTGCAGAAAATGAGAGGATTGTATATTCACATACCCTTTTGCAGGAGTAAATGTAAATATTGTGATTTTGCATCGTTTTCCGGCAAGGAAGATATTATGGATAGTTATGTTTCCGCACTGTGTGATGAAATAAGAAGCTACAAGGGCTTGGAGTTTGATACAGTCTACATAGGTGGCGGAACACCTACCACCTTGTCTCAGGAAAACTTAAAAAAAGTATTTGATGCAACATATGAAAATTTTAATATTTGTGCCAATAGCGAGATAACCATAGAAGCAAATCCGGCAACGGTGACCTATGACCTCGCTTTGTTTTTGAAAAAAAACGGAGTAAACCGGGTTAGCATGGGCGCTCAAACCTTTGTTGATAAAGAACTTTCACTAATAGGCAGATGCCATAATGCAGATGATATTGCATCTACCTATAATGTTCTCATAAAAGCGGGAATTGACAATATAAATATAGACTTAATGTATGCTTTGCCTGAACAAACTATGGAGACCTTGGATATAAGTATATCAAAAATCCTCTCTCTTAATCCAAAGCATATTTCCTGTTACGGACTTAAGATAGAAGAGGGAACACCTTTTCATAAAATGCTTTGTGACGGAAAAATATCAGAAAAAGATGATGATGAATTTTCCTCTATGTACTATAATATAGTAAAAAAACTCTCGGATGCAGGATACGAGCACTATGAAATATCCAATTTTTCAAAACCGAGATATGTTTCAAAGCATAACTGTAAGTATTGGGAATGCGAGGAATATCTTGGTCTTGGGCTTGGTGCTTCATCATATCTTCATGGGGAAAGATGGGATAACCCCAGAGATTTTAAAGAGTATTTCTCGGGAGATATTAAAAAAGATGCTTGTATTATAGACAGAGACGAACAAATGAGCGAATTTATCATTCTCGGACTTCGTATGCTAAAAACAGGGGTAGATTTAATAAAATTCAAAAATAAGTTTGGTGTTGATATAAAGGATGTATATGGAGATGCGATAGACAAAAATCTTAAGCTTAATCTTGTTGAAATAGTAGGAGATAAATTACGCTTAACTCCAGACGCATACTGCATTAGCAACCTTGTTATGAGCGATTTTATTTAATGAAAATATAAGCTTTTGTGAATAAAATGTGAATTTTAAATAAAACTATTGACAAATATTACTATTGGTGATATCTTTATATATGGTTAGCAGAGTTAACTAACGAGTGCTAAATCGGAGGTGAGGTCATGGAACTAAGTGATAGAAAAAAGAAAATTCTTCAGGCAATCATCGATGACTACATAGCAACAGCCGAGCCTGTCGGTTCATCTTATGTGTTAAACAGTCATGACCTTGGTATAAGTTCTGCAACAGTGAGAAATGAAATGGCAGCTCTTGAAAAGATGGGATATCTTGAAAAGCCGCATACCTCGGCAGGTCGAGTTCCGTCAAACCTTGGATATAGAGTATATGTCAATGAGCTGATGAACGAGTACAGACTTACGCTTAATGAAATCAATCAGATTAAATATGCAATGGAGAAAAAATTTGTAGAGTTCAATAAAATTATCTCCAATATATCTGATATAGCATCACTACTTACAAATTATACTACCTTGTTTACCATGCCTTCATCAAGCGCATATCAACTTGGAAGTATAAAGCTTGTTCCTGTTGATGACAAAAACTTTGTAATGATTATTCTCACCACAAGCGGAGTTGTAAAAAGCACACAGATTTCCGTGGAAAAATCCTTTGATTATTCTGTTCTTGATAAGCTTTCCAATTGGATAAACAATAAATTTTCCGGAATGAGCGTTAATGAAATAACCCAGGAAAGATTGAGTGAAGAAAGAGATATTATTCCTGTGGAAAATTATCTTATTGAACCGATTTTTTCGTATCTTATAACTGTCGTAAATGAACTTACGGATGTGGATATCGAGATGGCAGGTACCACAAATATCTTCAATCATCCTGAGTTTAATAATATTGATAAAGCAAAAGATTTTCTCACCTTTATGAAAAAGGATAACAGCGATAGTTTAAAACAACTCATAAGCACAGATTGTGATAACATATCAGTTGTAATAGGTGAGGAAAATCCTGTCCTTAAAAATCACGATCTCTCCATGGTTGTTTCAAATTACAGCCTTGGCGATGGCTTGACAGGTAAACTTGCTATAATAGGTCCCAGAAGAATGGATTATGCAAAAGCCATTTCAACACTTAATTACCTCATAGGTGTTTTGGGTACAAACGGAGAAAAATTAATTTCTGCAGAGTCAGACATAAACATTAAGGAGTGAACATAATGGCAAAAAAGCCAAAAGCAGATATTCAGAATGAAGCAAAAGAAGCTACAATAGAAAAAGAAACATTAGAAAATGCAGAACCGAATGAAGAGCTTCAAAAGAAAATTCAAGAACTTGAAAATATGGAAGATAGCTACAAACGCCTTGTTGCAGAGTTTGATAATTTTAAAAAACGTACTGTCAAAGAAAAAGAGGCTATATATACAGACAGCGTTTGTGATGTAATAACTGAAATATTGCCTATTCTTGATAATCTTGACAGAGCCCTTGAATCATTTGAGGATAAAGAAAATGAGTATTATAAGGGTGTTGAACTTGTAAAGAGACAAACAAGCGAGATTTTTCAGAAAATTGGTATAGAGGAAGTCGAGGCAGTAGGTAAGACATTTGACCCCGCACTTCACAATGCAATAATGCATATAGAAGATGAAAACCTTTCAGAAAACACCATTTCAATGGAGTTTCAAAAAGGCTATAAATATAAAGATAAAGTAATCAGATACAGTATGGTTCAGGTTGCTAATTAATTTTGTTAACAATTTAGGAGGTTTTAAATATGTCAAAAATTATTGGTATTGATTTAGGTACAACAAACTCTTGTGTTGCTGTTATGGAAGGTGGAGAACCTACAGTTGTTGCTAACGCTGAGGGCGCAAGAACTACTCCGTCTGTAGTAGCATTTACAAAAGACGGAGAAAGACTTGTAGGCCAGGTTGCAAAAAGACAGGCTATTACAAATCCTGACAGAACTATTATTTCTATAAAAAGAGATATGGGTACTGATAAAAAGGTGGATATAGACGATAAGAAATATACACCACAGGAAATATCTGCAATGATACTTCAGAAACTCAAAATGGATGCAGAAAGCTATCTTGGTGAAACTGTAACACAGGCTGTTATTACAGTTCCTGCATATTTCAGCGATGCTCAGAGACAGGCTACAAAAGATGCTGGTAAGGTTGCAGGTCTTGAGGTTCTTCGTATTATAAACGAGCCTACCGCAGCTGCACTTGCTTATGGTATGGATAAAGATAAAGAACAGAAAATTATGGTTTATGACCTTGGCGGCGGTACATTCGACGTATCTATTCTTGAAATCGGAGACGGTGTGTTTGAAGTTCTTGCAACATCAGGTAACAACAAACTTGGCGGAGACGATTTTGACCAGAGAATTATAGACTATCTCGTAGATGAGTTTAAGAAGTCAAACGGTATAGACCTTTCTCAGGATAAGGTTGCTCTTCAGAGACTTAAAGAAGCTGCTGAAAAAGCAAAGATTGAGCTTTCGGGTGTTGCTACATCAAATATCAATCTTCCATTTATCACAGCAGATGCTACAGGTCCTAAACATATGGATATAACACTTTCAAGAAGTAAGTTTGATGAACTTACTGCAGACCTTGTAGAAATGACAATGATTCCTACAAAAAATGCTCTTTCAGATGCAGGTCTTAGCCCAAGCGATATTAACAAGGTTCTTCTTGTTGGTGGTTCATCAAGAATTCCTGCAGTTCAGGAAGCTGTTAAAAAACTTGTTGGACAGGAACCACATAAAGGTATCAACCCAGATGAGTGTGTAGCAGTTGGTGCTGCTATTCAGGCAGGTGTACTTGCAGGTGATGTAAAAGACCTTCTTCTTCTTGATGTTACACCTCTTTCACTTGGTATTGAGACCATGGGCGGAGTTTGCACAAAAATCATAGAAAGAAATACTACTATTCCTACAAAGAAAAGCCAGATTTTCTCAACTGCAGCTGATAATCAGACAAGTGTTGAAATTAATGTTCTTCAGGGTGAAAGAGAAATGGCTCAGTACAATAAGAGCCTTGGAAGATTCAGCCTTAATGGTATTGCTCCTGCTCCAAGAGGAGTTCCGCAGATTGAAGTTAGCTTCGATATAGATGCTAACGGTATCGTTCA
>JAZUPR010000093.1:0-3620 GCA_045605285.1 Clostridia bacterium
GTATCAATAAGCGGTCTTGCACCGTCATGAATAAGCACATAATCTGTGTTTTCAGAAAGCTCCATAAGACCATTATACACAGATTGTTGGCGGGTAGCTCCGCCTGCAATAATGGTCTTTACCTTGTCAAAACCATAATTAAGACATATCTTATGACACAAGGATATGCAATCTCCCCTTGTTACAAGGATAATCTCGTCAATCTTATCGCACAGGCAAAATTTTTCTATGGTATATGCAAGAAGAGATTTATCAAAAACATTTATAAACTGTTTTGGAACATCTCCCCCCATTCTTGTGCCGCTTCCTGCAGCAACAATCATGGCAGTTATTACAGAAGATTTCTTTTTGTTTCTCTTAAAAAACAAAATTAAACACCTCAGGCTTTCATAAATTTGTCTGCTTCTTTTTTCATATCTTCTTTTTCGCAAACAACATCAAATCTTACTTCCTTGGTCTTTAACTGAGATAATGAAGACGGAATCTCCATTTTTGAAATTTCAGAAAGCTTATCTAATAGTTCAAACTCATCAAGACCTGTTGATGCATCATTTCCTGCTATAGCATTTATAACACTTTCGTTAAATTTAAAAGGATTTGCAGTTGAGGCAATTACTGTCTTGGTTGTATCGCCGGTTTCCTCTACATACTTTTCATATACATTGATAGCAACAGCAGTATGAGTATCTGGAGTGTATGAGTATTTCTTGTTAACTTTAGCTATTGTACTAAGAGTATTTTCATCATCACAGAAATCCGCATAAAAAAGCTCTTTAATAGCTTTTTTAATATCGTCATTAACTTCGTAGATGCCTTCAGCTGACAATTTTGACATATACTGTGCTACAAGTTTATCATCGCAGCCTGAAATGTGATACAAAAGTCTTTCAAGATTGCTGGAGATAAGAATATCCATAGACGGAGAAATGGTTGTGTAGAATTTTCTGTTCCTGTCATATACACCTGTTCTGATAAATTCCGTCAAGACAGAATTACTGTTTGAAGCACATATAAGCTTATTTACAGGAAGACCCATTTCTTTTGCATAGAAAGCCGCAAGAATGTTTCCAAAGTTACCTGTAGGAACTACTATATTAATCTTTTCTCCGTTATTTATTTCTCCTGATTTAAGCATATCGCAATAAGCAGAAAAATAATATACAATCTGCGGAGCAAGTCTTCCCCAATTTATTGAGTTAGCACTGGAGAGCATATATTTTTTCTCGGCAAGTTCTTTTTTATATTCTTCGTCGGTGAAAATTTTCTTTACACCGGTCTGAGCGTCATCAAAATTACCGTTTACAGCCACTACACTTACATTTGAGCCTTCCTGTGTAGCCATCTGTAGTTTTTGAATTTTAGAAACACCATTGTTGGGATAAAAAACTACAATTCCTGTTCCTTCCACATCTTTAAAGCCCTCAAGCGCAGCTTTACCTGTATCACCTGAAGTGGCTACGAGAATAACAACTTTTTTATCTTCACCAGTCTTTTTAATTGCCTTTGTAAGGAAATGAGGAAGTATCTGAAGAGCCATATCTTTAAAAGCACAAGTGGGTCCGTGCCATAATTCAAGAATGTTTGTAGTGTCATTTAATTTATATAATGGAGCAATATCAGGAGATGAAAATTTTTCCTCTGTATATGCACTATATGTACATTCGTTAAGTTCATCCTGAGAATAATCTGTCAAAAACAAGCCAAGAACCTTTGATGCTCTGTCTCTGTATGAAAGATTGGCCAATCCCCCTATAAACTCCTCTGATACAGCAGGAATATTTTCAGGAACAAAAAGACCGCCCTCTGAGGATATACCTGTTTTGATAGCAAAAGCAGATTCTACCTTTATTGAATTGTTTCTGGTACTATTATATTTCATTTGTTTACCTCCAAAATTATTGCAAAAATCAAATTTATACATACATAATTATTTTAATACAAATAATCAAAAAAGTAAAGAGATAATCAGCTTTTTTTACTAATTTTCTTTTTTAAAAAAATACGGGTTATCTCCTTGTCTGAGACAACCCGTACTTCAGGTGATATATAATTATTTAAACTGACGTTCAAATATGATGACACCGAAAATCATCAGAGCTATTCCAACATATTTATTCCAGGTAAAAGCCACCTTGTGAGAATCCATTATTCCGAATGCATCTATTAATGCCGCAACAAACAGTTGTGATATTAATATGACCGATGTTGCCATAACCGGTCCTAAAGATTTTACCCCAAGCATCACTGTTATGGTAATTACTATTCCCAAAACTCCGCCAAAAAGATATAACTTGTTGACACTTCCTATGGCTGAAAAATTTCCGTTTTTCAAAAAAATCAATGTTATAAGAGATACTAAAAATGCTGTACCCTGGACATATGCATTTGACTCATAAAGTCCTATTTTTTCTGAAAGACGTGTATTCATTACTCCTTGAATACTCATAACGGCTCCTGCAATAATGCTGAATATATACCCCATATTATCACCCGATAATATTATGACCATATATCAATATATATTATTCAAAATTTCATATACCAAATTATTGAAAATTTCATAGTCAATATAGCCCTCAACCGACCGTCTTAATTCATCACGAACAACATGTGCCTCACCCATGATTTTTTTTGCTTTTGACATCAATTCTGAATACTCCGTTTTTATATCAAAAAGATTTTTTTCATTCTTTTCATCAACCCCAAAAAGCCCTGAATTTGTGTAAAAATCAAGTATTTCATCATTTACATTTTCAGGAAACTTTTCATGTGGGGAGGTAGAATCAAAAACACATAAAGACAAATCTCTTATTATTACCATATCCAGACTTAACGCATCAAATCCACAGTGGTAGACTTCTGTATCATATCCGAATTCAAGAGATTTTTGAACGACCTTTTTAAGAAAAGTTGATTTCCCGGTCCCCGGTCTTCCTTTTATAAAATATCTTTTTGACAAACCATTACTTAAACTATCTATACAATCTATATTTCCATCCTTAAAAGCCCCGCCCATAAACCTATCATATCTGACACCTTTTTTTTCCGTCGGAACTGTATTTTCAAATATTTTTTTAATGGTTTTATCGCAAAATTTGTTCAGCATATCCATATCCATATTTGAAATATATACATTCTCCCACCTATCATGGACTACCTTTGCTTTTTTATATAAGTCATATATAGAATTATATTTTTCTTCAATTGTTTTTACTGTGATTTTATATTTATCGTAATCAGAAAAACCATTTATGCAACTATCAAGGAATACTGTTTGCATATCAGGAATATCACTCTTATTAATACAAGTTGAATTTATTACAGCAATCCCCCTGTCACGCAATATCAACCCATCATATTCATTCTTATCAAATGGAGAAATAATATATTCCATATCATTATCGTGTTTTTCATAAAATCCTGAAACCCGACCAATAAATACAGATTTAAGATACTCAGAAAAGCTGTTTATGCAATATACTTTTTTAATTCCATACAAGTTTGTATTCAAAATATTTTCCATACCTGTGCATGAATTTGCTCTTGTCAAATAACTTATACTCATACTTTTACTCCGTTCTGCCAGATACAGGCAAAAATTTTATAAACATATATATTAT
>JAZUPR010000094.1:0-2589 GCA_045605285.1 Clostridia bacterium
GAAGAAAAGGCTGGAAGAACAAAATCTCCATGGCAATAGTAGACACATGCACAGGTGGAGTTTTTCAAACAGAAGGTGCAAGTAAATTTTATTCAAAAGGTCTTCAGAAAAGGGGGATAATCATACCAAACCCCATATTTATAAATGAAGAAATTCCCGATATAGCACAAGGCGAAAGAGAAAAAACCGTTGTATCGGTGTCACGAATTGGAAACTCCCAAAAAAGATTTGATGTTATGATAAAAGCATTTAAGATTTTCTCAGACACACATCCCGAATACACATTAAAGTTATACGGAAACGGCCCGGCTGAAAATGATGTGAAAACATGGGCAGAGGATTTGGGAATAGCTGATAAGGTAATTTTTATGGGACTTACAGCATCCCCTATGCAGGATACTGCCAAAGATGGAATGTTTATAATAACGTCTGATTATGAAGGCATTCCAAATGCACTTTTAGAAGCTATGGCTGCAGGACTGCCTTGTGTTGCAACAGACTGCACACCGGGGGGTGCGAGACTTCTTATACAAGACCATGAAAATGGTCTTATTGCACCAGTAGGCGACTATGAAAAGGTGGCGCAGGCACTTAGTGAATTTGCAGACAACCCAGAGCTTGCAGCAAGTTGCGGAGAAAAAGCAAAAGATGTAATAAACAGATTTGCCCCATCAAAGATTATAGACATGTGGGAAGATTATATAGATAGCATATTAAAATAACAGGAGTTGTTTTGATTGAAAACAAATAAAAATTCATTTGAACATTCTGTTGGAATGTTTCTTATGTGTATTTACATAATAACATCATTCGTTGCGGTAAACGGACTTTTGAATGAAAGCTTTAACACATTGGCCTTATATGCATTTTTAGGCATAGGATTTGTTATTATTGGATTAAACGTAAAAAAAGTGAGCCTGACTACATACACGCTATGGAATATCTTATTCATGGCGATATCTGTTATCACTATGGGGTATGGTCCTGAATTCAAAATAATGTCGGGTCAGTTTTATCTTGTGATTGTTTCATTTTTTCTCACCTTCTTTTTTCAATTATTTATAAGAAACGGTGAGGATTTCAAAAAAATGTGCTGGTTTTATACTATAGCATCTCTATTATTAATGGTTATGCTTCATTCCAAAGGTATGCTTGTAGGAACATCAGAAGAAAGGCTTGGTGAGGACACATTCGGAAATGCAAACAAATTTGCAGCCCTTATGATGATTGCAGTATTATATGAGTTATGGCTTTTAATATATGGAACAAAAAAACCTTTACTTAAAATATTTGTTATCTTTGCGATTTTATATAATATGTACGGACTATCTCTTTCTGCGGGAAGGAAATATGTTCTGATACCTTTTATATATCTATATCTGCTTCTTATATATAAGACAAACAAGAATGGAAGAAAACACATCGTTCTCTACACTCTGCTTATGGCACTACTGGTAGGAAGTGCATATACAGCTATAATGAGAATTCCTGTGCTTTATGAATCTGTGGGAATACGAATGGAAGCTATGGTCGACAAGACATCTGAAGCAGCAGAGGATGATGGTTCATCAAAAAAGAGAGAAATAATGAGAAAGGATGCTTTCTCCCAATGGCAAAAAAAACCACTGTCTGGATACGGTTTTGACAGCTATAAATACAGAGCAAAAGAGGTTGTAAGACACTTTTATTACTCACATTGTAACTATGTAGAGATGCTATATAACGGCGGATTATTATATTTTTTACTATATTATTGGATATACTACAAAGTATTTATCGAAGCATTCAGAAGAAAAAATATTCCTCAGGAATACAGGGCTTTTGCTATTGCAACATCCATAAGTCTTTTCATTTACGACTATGGTGCTATTTCTTATACAGCTGCAATAAACCATATTATGTTTGCGCTTGCCCTTAAGCTTATATATTCTTACAGTAATTCTACTGCTTCAAATATTAATGATGAAATTTCAAATATTGAAAAGGTGTGATTAACATTAACTGTTCTATAGAATTTGAAAAAATATATAATAAAGAGCCATTTGATGTGGCATTTTGCCCATACAGAATATGCCCTATTGGTGCTCATGTTGACCATAATTTTGGAAAAATTACAGGACTTGCGATAAACAAAGGCATTCATATTGCATACGGAATAAAGCAAAACGGAGTTATAGAGCTTGTTTCAATGCAGTTTGGGAAACGCGCTCAGTTTCATATAAGTCAAGTGCCAAATACAAAACAGAATGATTGGGCAGATTATCTTCGCGGGGCAACTATGGCACTTTCAAAAAAACATACTCTCACAAAGGGTATATGCGGAGTTATTGACGGAAGTTTGCCTATAGGCGGTCTGTCATCATCTGCTGCGGTAACAATTGCATTTTTATCAGCTCTTTGCAAAGCAAACGACATAAAACTATCTGACATTGAATTAATAAACATAGCAAAGGACGCCGAAAACAAATATGTAGGTGTTTCCTGCGGAAAGCTTGACCAATCCTGCGAGATTTATTCAAAAAAAGACCACCTCTTGTATCTTGACACCCTTGATGACACTTACGAATTAATCCCCGTGCACAAGGATAT
>JAZUPR010000095.1:0-2202 GCA_045605285.1 Clostridia bacterium
AAGTAGATGTATTTGTCTTTCTAAAGAGAGTGTTCGGTTGGTGTGAGAACATGGAGACGGTGCATTGAATACATCTTGGAGCCGCTGCCTGAAATGCAAGTAGGAGCAGACGGGTACGCCCGATACAGCGTGTGAGTGTTGTATACACTTTGTGAGGAGAATTTTGCGAAGAATTCTTAAAACAGAGGTGGTACCGCGTTATGTCAAATAACGCCCTCTGTCCGTACAGGGACAGAGGGCGTTTTTTTAATAAAAGTATTTTAACCAGGAAAGGATTTATATTATGAAAATTTATGACGAACTTGTAGCAAGGGGTCTTATTGCTCAGGTAACAGACGAAAGTGAGATAAAAGAACTTGTAAACAATGGAAAGGCAATTTTCTACATAGGATTTGACCCTACTGCTGATTCACTTCACGTAGGTCATTTTATGGCGCTTTGCCTTATGAAAAGACTTCAGATGGCAGGTAATAAACCTGTTGTTTTAATCGGTGGAGGTACTGCACATGTTGGAGACCCATCAGGCAGAACAGATATGCGTTCTATGATGACCGCAGAAACCATCAACCATAACTGTGAATGCTTTAAAAAACAGATGGAGCGTTTTATTGAATTTGGAGAAGACAAAGCCATAATGGTAAACAATGCTGATTGGCTTTTAAAACTTAACTATATTGAGCTTTTAAGGGATGTGGGAGCATGTTTCTCTGTTAATAATATGCTCAGAGCAGAGTGCTACAAGCAGAGAATGGAAAAAGGACTTTCTTTCCTTGAGTTCAACTATATGATTATGCAGTCTTATGACTTCTATTATCTCTATCAGAAATACGGATGTAATATGCAGTTTGGCGGAGATGACCAGTGGTCAAATATGCTTGGCGGAACTGAACTTATACGTAAAAAACTCGGAAAAGATGCATATGCAATGACAATTACACTTTTGATGAATTCAGAAGGTAAAAAGATGGGGAAAACTGCTAACGGCGCAGTATGGCTCGACCCTAACAAGACCTCTCCGTTTGAATTTTATCAGTACTGGAGAAATGTAAGTGATACAGATGTATTAAAATGCATAAGAATGCTTACATTCCTTCCTCTTGAAGAAATTGACAAGATGAATTCATGGGAAGGCAGCAAGCTTAATGAGGCAAAAGAAATTCTTGCATACGAGCTTACTTCACTTGTTCACGGTACAGAAGAAGCTGAAAAAGCAAAAACTGCATCACATGCACTTTTTGCAGGTGGAAGTGATGATAGTAATATGCCTACTACCAATTTGACAGAAGCTGACCTTACAGATGGTTCAATAGCTATATTGGATCTTATGACAAAATGCGGTCTTATCACAAGTAATTCTGAGGGTAGACGACTTATTATGCAGGGCGGCGTGTCTGTTGATGATGAAAAAGTAGCGGGAATAGACTATAAAATATCAGCAGAAAAATTAAGCCAGGGTGTAAAGATACGTAAAGGTAAAAAGGTATTTCATAAAGCTATTTTATAATTAAAAGTTCGGAACATTCGCATTATTGGTGTGAATGTTCCGTCTTGTTTATGAGAATTGAAGGAGATTATATGAAATTTATACATTTATCCGATCTCCATATCGGAAAAAGAGTAAATGAATATTCTATGCTGGAAGACCAGGAATATATTTTAGAAAAAATTATAAATATAATTGATGAAATCAATCCTGACGGTGTAATAATTGCAGGTGATGTATATGACAAGTCTGTGCCGTCAGCCGAAGCTGTAACTCTCTTTGACAATTTCCTTGTAAGGTTGTCAAAGAGAAATCTTAGTGTGTTTATCATAAGCGGAAATCACGATTCTCCTGAGCGACTCTCTTTTGGTGCAAAGCTTATGGAAGGTTATAATATATATATATCGCCTGTATATGAAGGAAAAATTGACCCTGTAATTTTAGATGATGAATACGGAAAGATAAATATCTGGATGTTGCCATTTATAAAACCTGTTCACGTCCGTAAGTTTTATGATGATGAACAGATTAATTCATATACTGATGCTATAAGAGTTGCTTTGGATAATATGAATATAAATAAAAAAGAGAGAAATATACTTATTACACATCAGTTTGTGTCAGGTGCAGAGCGTACAGAATCAGAACAAATTTCTGTTGGTGGTTCTGATAATGTAGCTGTGTCCGAATTTCAATCTTTTGATTATACTGCTTTGGGA
>JAZUPR010000096.1:0-6483 GCA_045605285.1 Clostridia bacterium
GACATGGCTACGATCCGACTTCTTATTACACATCAGTTTGTGACAGGTGCAGAGCGTACAGAATCAGAAGAAATTTCTGTTGGTGGTTCTGATAATGTAGATGTGTCTGTATTTCAATCTTTTGATTATACTGCTTTGGGACATATTCACAGACCACAGAACTGTGGTCAGGAAAATGTAAGATATTCAGGCACACCGCTTAAGTACTCTTTTTCAGAGTCAAAGGATAATAAAAGCCTTACTGTAGTGGAACTATGTGAAAAAGATAACCTCAAGGTAAGCACAGTTCCTTTAGTACCACTTCATGATATGGTTGAAATTAAAGGAAGATATGAAGACATAGTTAGTCGCGATTTTTACAAGGATACAAACTACCAAAATGATTATGTGCACATTACACTAACAGATGAGGAAGATATTATTGATGCTATCGGAAAGCTTCGTTCAGTTTACCATAATCTTATGAAACTTGATTATGACAACATCAGAACAAGAGGTGCAAATTCAGTTGATAGTGTAACCTTTATTGAAAACAAATCACCTTATGAACATTTTTGTGAGTTTTATGAAACACAAAATAATCAACCGATGAATGAAAAACAGGAAAATTTTATTAAAGGGTTAATTGAAGAGATTTGGGAGGGTGATATATGAGACCGAATAAATTAATAATGTCAGCTTTCGGTCCATACTCCGAAAAAGTTGAAATAGAACTCAACAAACTGGGAAATAACGGATTGTATCTTATAACCGGTGATACAGGTGCGGGAAAAACTACGATTTTTGATGCAATTACTTTTGCTCTCTTTGGAGAGGCAAGTGGAAACAGCAGAGAAGCCTATATGTTCCGTTCAAAGTATGCGAGACCTGAAATGCCTACAGAGGTTGAATTATATTTTACTTATGCCGACAAACAATATTATATAAAAAGAAATCCTGAATATGACCGTCCAAAAAGCAGGGGAGAGGGGATTACAACAGAAAAAGCAAATGCGCAGCTTCATCTGCCAAACGGAAAAATCATTACCAAGGTAAAGGAAGTAAATAGTGCTATTACAGAAATACTCGGTGTTGACAAAAATCAGTTTACACAGATTGCAATGATTGCACAAGGCGATTTTCTGAAATTATTATTAGCATCTACAGATGAAAGAAAGAAAATTTTTCAGAAACTCTTCAAAACACAAAACTATTTTATGCTTCAGGAAAAGTTGAAAGTTGAGTCAGGAAAGCTCAGCCGTGAATACGAAAACTTAAAAAACAGTATTTCACAGTATATAAATGGAATAACTGTTGATGATGAAAGTATATATTTTGGGGATGTTATTAAAGCAAAGTCAAATGAAATATCTTTTGAAGAAACTGTTAATCTTATCAAGAAATTAATTTCAGATGATGAAAATTCGATACTGATTGTGACAGACCAAAAAGAAAAATTACAAAAAGAGTTGGATGAAATAAAGTCTCGCATTATAAAGGCTGAAGATGTACTTATGGCAAAATCAGATTTTGAAAAAAATGAATTTGATTTTAGGATTGAATCTGAAAAAGAAAATGAATTAAAGAAAGAATTTGAACAAGGAAAGAGAAAACTATCAGAAGCCAAAGAGTTATATGAGCAATCTGCCAAGATAGAGGCAGTTCTTTCTGATTATGACGAGCTTAGTAAGATGCAGAACAAATTAAATTCAAACAAAGTATTTATAGATAAGAGTAATGAATCTTTATGCGATTTTGAAGTAAAAATTAAATTTGTTGAAGAGGAAATAGTTAAACTTTCTGATGAACTTAAAACTCTTGAAAAAACATGCGAAGAAAAAATAAATCTTCAAAACGAAAAAGAGAAAATAGAAAATGAAAAGGAAAAAATTAAAAATCTTTGTAATGTTATTGATGATATAGAAAAATTAAGAGAAAGATTTTTAAAACTTTATAATAGCTACAAAGAAAAAAATATTAATACAGATCAGCTTGAATTGGAGCTAAAGGAAAAAACAAAAATTTATCTTGAGGCACAGGCAGGGATTTTGGGAGAAACACTTGAGACAGATAAACCATGTCCTGTATGTGGCTCGATAAATCATCCTAAAATAGCTGTAAAGCCAGAGTTTGTACCTTCAAAAGAAGAACTCGATACGCTTAACGAATGTGTTAATAAAGCTAATGCAGAATTGTCTGATTTAAGAAGTAAGGCAGGTAATGCAAAAGGAATACTCACAGAAAAAGAAGAAAGTGCTAATAAAGAGATAACTTCTTTGCTAGGTGAATATTCAATAGAAGATGCAAAAAATGTTATAACTGTCAGGGTATCTTGCCTTGATTCATCTATAGGTGTTCTGTCAGAAAAATTAAGCGAAATTCAAGCTAAAATTAAACGCAGAGAAGAAATATCAGATATTTTTCCTCGAAAAAACGAAGAACTTCAGGCAACAAAGGAAAATTATGCAGAATTAATTTCTGACATAAAAATAAAATTAAATGAAAATGTATCTTTGAAAAAAAGGGTTTCAGAATTAAAAACCAAGCTTACTTATGACTCAAAAGATGATGCCCAAAATCAAATTAATTTTTTAAACCTTAAGGCAAAGAAAATAGAAAATGAATACGAAATTATTTTAAAAGCTGTAAACGATAGCAGAGAAAAGCTTGTATCACTAAAATCAGCCAGAGAAGAGATATTAAAGCGTATGAGTGGTGAAAATGGTATTGATGCAGAAAAAGAAGCCAATAACAAGCTTGTTGTTGAAGACAGGTTAAAAGAACTTGATTATAAAGCAAAAATTCTTCATAGCCGTTTTACCTCAAACAAAATGTCTCTAGATAATATTTTAGCTAAGTTTTCTGAAATCAAATCTATAGAGGAAAAGTGGATGTGGATGAAAGCGTTATCAAATACCGCTAATGGTAATATAAGCGGAAGAGAAAAAATAATGCTCGAAACATATATTCAAATGACATATTTTGACAGAATTATAAATCGTGCAAATACAAGATTGATGGTCATGTCAGGCGGCCAGTATGAACTTAAAAGACGCGTTGAGGCTGAAAACAACCGTAGCCAGACAGGCTTGGAACTTGATGTCATAGACCATTATAACGGAACGCTAAGGAGTGTGAAAACCCTGTCTGGTGGAGAGTCATTTAAAGCATCTTTATCTCTTGCCTTGGGTTTGTCTGATGAAATTCAGTCGTCAGCAGGCGGAGTTAAGCTTGATACGATGTTTGTTGACGAGGGTTTTGGTTCTTTGGACGAAGATTCTCTCATTCAGGCAATAAATGCCCTTTCTACTCTTGCAGATGGAAACAGGCTTGTCGGAATAATCTCACATGTATCAGAACTTAAGGATAGAATAAGCACCCAGATATGTGTAAAAAAAGACAAGTTTTCAGGAAGTTCTGTAGAACTTGTATATTAAAAAAGGTCAGAACTTTAAGTTCTGACCTTTTCTATATGTTTTTAAATTTCTTTACATCTGCATCTTCAGGTATATAATTTTCAAGATAATCAATTATTTTTTTCTCATCATCGGTAACCATAAATATATCAAGACAGGTTTTTTTCATAAATCTTGTTTCAGCGGTCTTTTCAAGCATTCTTAAAAATTCATCAAAATATGAATTAATATTGTATATAACGATTGCCTTATTATGTCTTCCGAGTTGCTTGAGTGTAAGAATTTCAAAAAACTCTTCGTATGTTCCTATTCCGCCCGGTGCCATAATAAATGCATCTGACAAATCTTCCATTTTTTGCTTTCTGTCTCTCATAGTCTCGGTGTAAATAAGTTCATCACATTTGTCAAACAACATTCCGTCAACATTTAAAAAAGAGGGGACAACACCTATAATTTTTCCATTTTCGGAATGTACTCCTCTTGCAGATGCACCCATTACGCCGTTTCCGCCTCCGCCAAAAATAAGAGTGTGTCCTTTTTTTGCAAGTAATGCGCCAAGTGCTTCTACTTTATCTATATATATTTTATCTATTTCGTTACTTGATGCTCCATAAATACATATATTCACAATTTATCACCTCATATTATAATTTATATATATTTTATCACATAAAATGAATAACATCAATAAAAAATATCAGCAGATTAAATCTGCTGATATTTTTTTTAATAGTTAAGTGTTCTGTTTGCTATTTCAAATAATATGTCTTTTGCAAATTCATCCATTGATTTTGAACCAAGGTCTCCGTCTTTTCTTGAACGGATAGAAACACTGTTTTCTTCTATCTCTTTATCACCAAGAATAAGCATATAAGGTACTTTTTCAAGCTGAGCTTCTCTTATTTTATATCCAAGTTTTTCATTTCTGAAATCAGTATTCACTCTTATGCCCATATCTGAGAGTGCATCATTAACTTTTTTAGCATAGTCAAAGTGCTTTTCGGATACAGGAATAATCTGTACCTGAGTAGGAGATAACCATGTTGGAAATGCACCTGCATATTTTTCAATAAGGAGTGCAAGAGTTCTCTCATAGCATCGGATTGATGTACGGTGAATGATGTATGGGTTTTTCTTTTCGCCGTCTGTATCGGTGTATTCCATCGAAAATTTCTCTGCAAGCATCTGGTCAATCTGAATTGTGATAAGAGTATCTTCTTTTCCAAATACGTTTTTAATCTGAATATCAAGTTTAGGACCATAGAAAGCCGCTTCGTCAATACCGATTTTATATGGAATTTCAAGATGGTCAAGGATTTTTTTCATTGTTCCCTGAGCTTCATCCCACTGCTCTGCTGTGCCAATATATTTTTCGGTGTTGTTTGGATCCCACTGTGAGAATCTATAAGATACATCTTCGTACAATCCGAGAGTTTTAAGCATAAATATTGTCATTTCAAGACAACGTCTGAACTCATCTTCAAGCTGATCAGGTCTACACATAAGATGTCCCTCAGAAATGGTGAATTGACGCACTCTTATGAGACCATGCATTTCTCCTGATGATTCATTTCGGAAAAGAGTTGATGTTTCGTTATATCTGAGTGGCAAGTCTCTGTAACTTCTTGGTTTGCTAAGGTATGCCTGATACTGGAACGGACATGTCATTGGACGAAGAGCAAAAACCTCTTTGTCAGACTCCGGATCACCCAATACAAACATTCCGTCAAGGTAGTGGTCCCAGTGACCTGATAATTTATAAAGGTCTGATTTTGCCATATACGGAGTTTTTGTAAGCAACCAACCATTTTTTGCTTCGTGGTCTTCAACGAATCTCTGAAGAAGCTGAATAACTTTTGCACCTTTTGGAAGAAGAATTGGAAGTCCCTGACCGATAGTGTCAACAGTTGTAAAAAATCCAAGCTCTCTGCCGAGTTTGTTATGGTCTCTTTTTCTTGCTTCTTCCTGCTGTTCTATATATGCTGCAAGTTCACCTTTATCGGTAAACGCAGTTCCGTATATCCTCTGGAGCATTTTGTTTTTCTCGTTACCTCTCCAGTATGCACCTGTAACACTCATAAGCTTAAATGCTTTTACTGCACTTGTAGAGAAAAGGTGAGGACCTGCGCAAAGGTCAACAAAATCGCCTTGCTTGTAGAATGAAATTTCTTCGCCTTCGGGAAGTTCTTCTATAAGCTCTGCTTTATATGGTTCACCTTTTTCTTGCATTAAGCTGATAGCTTCATTTCTTGGAAGTGTAAATCTTTCAAGTTTAATGTTTTCTTTGACAATTTTTTTCATCTCAGCTTCAAGTTTTTTAAGGTCATCTGCTGAAAATCCATTATCATTGTCAAAATCATAATAAAATCCATTATCTATAGCCGGACCAATAGCAAGTTTAGTTTCAGGATAAAGTCTTTTTACAGCTTGTGCAAGTATGTGAGAAGCTGTGTGGCGAAGTATACGTTTTCCTTCTTCGTCATCAAATGTAAGTATGGTCAAATTGCAGTCAGTATCAAGGGTCTGGGTAAGTTCGCACACCTTGCCGTCAACCAATGCTCCAAGAGCTTTTCTGGAAAGTTCAGGGTCGTGGTTTTTAATTACATCGTAAACTGTGAGACCATTTTCAACCTCAACTACAACAGAGTCTTTTAAGGTAATTTTTATCATAGTATACCCCTCCATGTAAAATAAATTAAACATAATAATTATAATACTTATGCCCAGTAAAGTCAAGCAAAATACAAATTTGATAAAATTTTAACAATTGTTATTGACTTGCAAAAATAAATATGTTAAAATTTTAACGAAGAATAATTTATAAGTAAAGGAGATATAAAAATGGCTAGATTTACATTACCTCGTGATTTATATTACGGAAAAGGCTCTCTTGAAGCTCTTAAAACACTCAAAGGCACACGTGCAATGGTTTGTGTGGGTGGCGGTTCAATGAAACGCTTTGGTTTCCTTGACAAAGTTTGTGCCTACCTTAAGGAAGCAGGAATGGAAGTAGAGATATTTGAAGGTATCGAGCCGGATCCATCAGTAGATACTGTTATGCGCGGAGCAGAGGCTATGGCAAAATTCC
>JAZUPR010000097.1:0-8681 GCA_045605285.1 Clostridia bacterium
GGCCTCCGACTTAAAAGTATAAGTCTTAATAAGCTCATAGCTGACGTAAGCGCTGATGCAAGATATGTCAAGGCTGCTGCCTTAAGCACTTTTTTTGCAGCGGGAATTTCACTTTCTGAAAGCATTCCTGTGGAATCTAAAATATCAATTGCCCTTACACTTGCATTAAACTCTACAGGCAGAGTAACAAGTTGAAAAATCACAACTGCCGAAAAAAGTATTATTCCAAAGTTAAGAAGTGGTTGCATACCAAGCACAAGTCCCAAAATAGCAAGAGGAACAGCAAACCTTGATGAAAAATTAACTACAGGAAAAATAGCTGTTCGAACTCTTAACGGGAAATATGATGTGCTGTGCTGAATTGCATGTCCTGTCTCATGTGCAGCTACTCCGAGAGCCGCAACAGATGTTGACGAATATACCGAATCAGAGAGTCTTACAACCTTTTTTGTAGGGTCGTAATGGTCGGTAAGATTTCCTGATATTCTTTCAACAGTAATATGTGTAAGTCCGATTAGATCCAAAATTCTTCTTGCTACCTGTGCACCTGTAAACCCTCTTTGTGAAAATTTTTCTGAATATTTTTTAAAAGCAGAACTTATTTTCACTTGAGCATAAGTGGACAAAATTATACAAGGAAGCACCAATATTACATAATAGATATCCAAATACATATTATTTCCTCCGTTTAATAACCTAAGATTATATCACATTCAATAGTATTTCCAAGAAAGAAAGCTTCAACCATCATGGATTTTTTTCCCTCTAACTGTATTTTATCTATTACAAGACAAGTATCATGTCCGCACTGAACTGTAAATGTCTTGTTATCCTTGCTCACTACAGAACCGCAAGGAGCAGAATATTTTGAACTTTCACATTGACAATGCTCTATTTTTAAAATTTTTCCATTATAAAGAGTAAACGCTCTTGGGAAAGGATATAATCCTCTTACAAGATTTTTTATGGTTTTGGCATCCTTGGTCCAGTCAATTCTTGCAGTTTCCTTATCAATCATTGGTGAATAACATGATTCATTGTCATTTTGTTTTTCGCGGGTCGCTTTTCCATCCTTAAGAAGCTTAATAGTATCAATTAAAAGCTTTGCTCCTATAATGCTTAATTTGTCGTGAATTATTTCAAGATTATCTTCAGGTCCAATATCTATTTTTTCTTTCATAAGCATATCGCCTGTATCAAGACCTTTATCCATAAGCATTGTGGTTACACCTGTTTCTGTTTCGCCATTTATAATTGAGTGTTGCATAGGTGCTGCACCCCTGTATTTTGGAAGAAGAGATGCATGAACATTTATACATCCGTACTTGGGATAATTGATAATATACTCAGGAAGTATTTTTCCATAAGCCACAACAGCAATAAGGTCAGGATTATTCTCAACAAGTATTTTTTCAAAATTTTCTTTTTTAAGATTTTCCGGCTGATAGATTTTAGTGCCGTGATTTTTTGCACACTCATATACAGGAGTATGTGCAATTTTATGCCCTCTTCCTCTTGGTTTGTCCTCTCTTGTTACAACAGACACTACATTATGTCCTGCATTATAAAGAGCCTCAAGAGAAGCTATGGCAAAATCGGGAGTACCCATAAACATTATATTCATTTTATCATGCTCCTTGGTGTGACAATTATTGGTTTTCCATTTCTACATATTCTTCTACTTTATCTACAAACACAACACCATCAAGGTGGTCTATCTCATGGCACAAAGCTCTGGCAAGAAGACCCTCGCCTGTAATTTCATACACCTTGCCATCTCTTCCTGTAGCACGAACTGTAACTTTTTGGGGTCTTTCTACAGTTCCCCACTTGCCAGGAACACTGAGACATCCCTCAACATTGGTCTCTTTTCCCTCTGTCTTGATTATCTCAGGGTTAATAAGTTCTATTACACCCTCACCAACATCGATTACAGCAATTCTTTTGAGTATACCCACCTGTGGAGCTGCAAGACCTACTCCATCTGCATTTTGCATAGTATCAATCATATCATCTAAAAGAGTTATAATTTTATCGTCAATTGTATCTACAACTCTGCATTTTTTTCTTAAAATATCCTCGCCGAGTTTTCTGATGTTTCTGATAGCCATTTTACAATACCTCCATTAGTATAAATTATGTGGATTTACATCAATGATAACACCACAATATCTGTCGCCGGAAAACTTTTTATATAAATTTCCCATAACATCATATAATTCTTTATTATATTTTGTTTTCGCAAGTATTCTGTATCTGAATTTATCATTTATAAAATATATAGGTGATTTAACAGGTTCAAATACTTCTATATAACTTTTTAAATTATTATTTTTTATTTCATAAATCAAGTCTTTATAGAATTTTTCGGATGTTTTCTCAGCCTTTTTTTCATCAGAATCTGTAAATGTTATGTTTACAAATTCACAAAAAGGCGGATAAATCAGCAGTTTACGAAATTCGATTTCTCTATTATAGAAAGATTTATAATCCTGTTTTGCACTTAGAATTATAGTCTCATCGTCAGGATTATATGTCTGAATAACAGCTGTACCGGGGTATTTTCCTCTTCCCGACCTTCCACAGACCTGTGTTATCAAATCAAAGGTTCTCTCTCCGGCTCTGAAATCTTCCTGATTAAGACTCATATCGGCTGCTAGAACTCCTACAAGAGTAACATTTTCAAAATCAAGCCCTTTTGTAATCATCTGTGTGCCGATAAGTATATTTATATTTTCATCCCTGAACTTTTTCAATATTTTTTCGTGAGATGTTCTTTCAGATGTTGTATCAGCATCCATACGAAGATATGTGGCTCCGGGAAAAAGTTTTTCAACAGCCTCCGCAACCTTTTGCGTTCCAGTGCCAAAATGCTTAATATACTTACTGTCACAAGACGGACATTTCTTTGGAAGTTCTGTCATATAGTCACAATAGTGACAAATCATCTTACCGTTTGTCTTATGATACGTGAGAGAAACATTACAATGCGGACACTTCATTACATATCCGCAGTTTCTGCAAGAAACTGCATTTGAATACCCTCTTCTGTTTAAAAAGAGCATTGTCTGTCTGCCGGAATCAATATTATTTTTTATAAGTTCTGCAAGACGCGAACTGAAAATATTCATATTACCGCTTTGCAGTTCTTTTCTCATATCTACAATTTCAACCTCAGGAAGCGAAACATCTCCTATTCGACAGTTCATTTCCAAAAGAGTATATTTATCCATCATAGCTTTATAATAGCTGTCTACAGATGGAGTCGCACTGGCAAGAACCAAAGTTGAATTGTATTGATTAGAGCGAAATCTTGCAATTTCCACCGCATTATATCTTGGGGATTGCTCCGACTTATATGTATTTTCGTGTTCTTCATCAACAATTATTAAACCTATGTTATCAAAGGGAGCAAAAATTGCTGATCTGGCACCAACTGCCACATCAACTTCTCCGTCTTTGATTTTTTTCCACTCATCATACCTTTGCTTAACTGTAAGCGAGGAGTGAAGAACGGCAACTCTGCCTGAAAATCTTGATACAACCTGCGAAACCATCTGAGGAGTCAAAGATATTTCAGGTACAAGCAAAATGGCTTGTCTTCCATTTTCTACAGCCTTTTCAATCAAATTAAGGTATACTTCTGTTTTACCACTGCCTGTTACCCCGTGAATAAGGTAGGTGTGATAATTATTTTTATCTATACTTTGTGAGATTTTCTCTACTACATTTTTTTGTGTAGGTGTCAGAGTTTTTCTTACACATTCATTAACAGAATATTCTTTTAAGAAATCACCTCTGGTCACCTCTTTTTTATATTCTGCATATCCTTTTTTTACAAGTGCATCTACAGTTTGTTTTGAAACAGCACAAAACTCTGTAAGTTCAGACATCGGAAGGGTTGAATAATCTGCAATCATTTCAAGTGCCCTTGCCTGTGCAGGAGCTCGCTTTGAAATTATATCACACAGTTCGTATGCATCGTCTCTGTCTATTGAAAGATTTACATACAAAGAGGCGGAATCCTTTACACCATTTGAACGAACAAGCTCTGTGATAACAACGTTTTTTTCTTCAAGTTTTTTTATGCCTGATAAAACATTTCTTTTGCCCGTTAGTTCAGACAATTTTTCTACAGTAAGAGGAGAACATTTTTGAAGTTCTTCTACTATGCTTGAACAAAGCAGAGAATTTTTGACCGCCTCGTGGATATATTCTTTTGAACAATCATTCAAGAAAACAAGTCTTGAAAACTTAAGATTGACTCCCGATGGCATAATGGTCTTGAACGCCTGACAGTATGTGCAAAAATATCTGTGTTTCATAAAAAAAGCCAATGAAACATCGGATTCATCAAAATATACACTGTAGTCTATTATTTTTAAAATAGGTTTAAGGCTTTTATAATCACTTTCCTGTGTAAAACCAATGACATAAGCCTCCACGGGCTTATTACCTCTGCCAAAGGTTGCTTCTACTCTCATACCCACCGATATATCTTTTTGAAGCTCCTCGGGGACAATGTAATGATATATGTTATCTGTAGCTCTGGATGTAGAATTTAATATAACCTGTGCTATCATTAAACAATCCCCCTTTTAGTGAAATAAAAGCCCAGACACCAATATGTTGCCTGCGGCTTTTTTATTTTACTGCAACATAAAATTTAAGTCTTTGCAGTATATTATTCTTCTATGGTGTCATCAGACTTAAACAGAACAAACTCAGGATTTTGTTTTTCCTGTTCATCTTTAAACTTAAAACTAACTTTGTTTTCATATATCTCATTTAAAGCAACAGAAACAGGCTTTAATGAGTTGCAATCAGAAAAAGATACTCCTGTTGAAACAATATCTCTTGCTCTTTTAGCAGTAATGATTACAAGACTGTACTTACTCTTAATATTTCTCAATTCCATTACTTCGTTTACTGCAGGTTCTACCATCATAATTTACACACCTCTTCTATAATATTTTTATTATCCTTTACTTTTAAATGCTCTGCATTAATAATATGATACAGCTTGTCGGCACAATCATCTACATCTTCATTTACAATGACATAGGTGTAATTCTTAGAAACAAGCATCTCTTTTTTTGCAGCCTCAATTCTTTTTTCAATAATTTCATCTGTCTCAGTTCCTCGGCCCTTAAGCCTGTTTTTCAAAACCTCAAGAGATGGTGGCAGAATAAATATCATTACAGCATCAGGGATTTTGTCATAAATCTTCATAGCTCCCTGAACTTCTATTTCAAGAATAATATCTATTCCCTTGTTAAGCTTATCGGCAACCTCTTGACGAGGTGTTCCGTAGTAATTATCACAAAATGATGCGTACTCCAAAAAGCCATCATTTTCTATTCTGTTTTCAAATTCACTTTTACTTATGTAATAATAATTTACGCCATCTGTTTCGCCAACTCTCGGCTCTCTTGTTGTAGCAGATATTGACAACTCCACAGGATGTTCTTTATATTTTTCAAAGAAACAACTTAAGATAGTACCTTTACCACATCCTGACGGGCCACTTATGACAATAAGTTTTCCTTTTTTATTCATCGTAGTCGTCCTCCACTTCAACATCAGACAGTGAAGATGAAGTATCATCCAATCTGTTTGCAAGAGTTTCTGTCTGAACTGCAGAAAGTATAATATGGTCGCTGTCAGTTATTATAACCGACCTGGTTCTTCTTCCATAGGTGGCATCAATAACCATTCCCTTGTCTCTCGATTCCTGTATCATTCGTTTTATTGGGGCTGATTCAGGACTTACCATTGCAACAAGCCTGTCTGCAGAAACTATATTTCCAAATCCTATGTTTATTAATTTCATATTGTCCTCCGAAAAAGAAGTTCTATTCTATATTCTGAACCTGTTCTCTGAGTTTTTCTATTTCAGCCTTAAGGTCAACAACAGATTTACTGAGTGTATAATCGTTACATTTTGACCCCATTGTATTTGCCTCGCGGTTAAGCTCCTGTATGATAAAGTCAAGCTTTCTACCGACGGGGGCATCAGATGAAAGAAGATGCGCATATTCTTTAAGGTGACTTTCAAATCTTGTTATCTCTTCTGTAATGTTCACCTTATCAGAAAAAACAGCAACTTCTGTTAAAAGTCTTGTTTCATCATAGATGACACCATTTAGTATCTCTTCTATTCTCTCTTTTATACGCTCTCTGTAGTCATCAACAATTTTGGGAGAACGCTCTTTTATGTCTGACAAAATACCTTTTATGCCGTCTATGCAAGAGTCAAAGAAAGCTTTTAATCTTTCTCCCTCACGCGCTCTGTTTAGCGAAAGGTCATTAAGTGCTTCTAACAGAACTTCCTTTGTATCAGACAGTATTTTGTCTTTGTCCTGTTCTTTTTTCTCTACATTGAAAACATCTGAAAATCTTGAAAGCGATGTGGTTGTTACATCATTCTCAATGCCAAGCTTTTCGCCCATTTGCACCATTGCATTATAGTAACCACCCGCAACCTGTTCGTTAAGTGTAATAACGGTATCATCACTGTCAACAGTATCAAAACCAATGTAAATGTCAACTTTTCCTCGGCTAATTACGGAGGATACACAATCTCTTACAACCTCTTCAACAAAAGAATACTGTTTGTAAACCTTTATGTTATAGTCAAGATATCTGTTATTAACAGACTTGATTTCAACATTTATTTTATAATCATCAAATAGTTTTTCGGCTCTTCCGTAGCCTGTCATACTTTTTATCATATCATCTTATGCACACAGGATTATATACCTTTTGCATACTGCCTCCCTCTTTATGTACATTATTTTTAATTATATCAAATATTTATAAAAAATACAATATTTTTTTAAAAATAACATTAAAATATTATAGGTTTTTTAAGGCATTTCCGCCAAGGTAATCATATTTTTTTCCCTGGTATGTATCTCGAAATTCCAGTTGCTCATCAATGTTGTCTTTTATCTTCCACCAGCTCGTCCCATAATTTGCAAAAAGAGTAAGGTCTTCTCTGGCTCTGCCAATAAGTCGCTGTATAACTATATCAGGACTCAAGTGTTCTAAAAATGCAATGACACGGTCTACGTAATCATAATATGTGCCCATTGAAAATTCTCCGTCTGTATACATCTTTGCCATAGGAGTGTCCTTTACGATATACAGGCTATGAAGCTTTACCTGTTCAACTTTTAATGCAGAAATAACGCGTGCACACTCTATGACATAATCAGTAGTATCCCACGGAAGATTAAGTATAAGATGAGTACATATTTCAAAACCGTATTTATGAATCATAAGAACAGCATCGATAAACTCGGCAAGTCCATGACCTCTGTTAATTTTTTTAAGGGTATTGTAATTAACTGTCTGAAGACCCAGTTCAAAACTGATATTTATATTATTAGATTCAGAAAGTTCTTTTAAAAAAACAAGGTAGTCTTCTCTGATGCAATCAGGCCTTGTAGATATGCTTATTTCAACAATATTATCGATTACAGCCTTTTTAATGTTTTCTTTGAACACTTCAATTGGCATATATGTATTTGTAAAATTTTGAAAATAAGCAATAAACTTATCTGCCTTATATTTTTTGCCGATATATTCCATATTTTTCTGAATTTGTTCTCTTATATCCATTGTGCATGGAAGATTTTCAAAGGCAGCACCTACATCCCCGCAGAAAATACAGCCTCCAACGCCAACGGTTCCATCTCTGTTCGGACAGGTAATGGGAAGATTGACAGGAAGCTTATATACCTTCTCTCCGTATTTTTCTTTAAGATATTGTGAATATGTTCTGTATCTCAACACTTTTTCCCCTCTCAGAAAGTAAAAGTACCCTTAAACTTCAGATAATCATCGTTAGTCATATAATGAATAAATGAATAATCACATGCAAGTTTTTCTCCAATCAATTTGGTATTATCATCAGAGCCCATATCAACTATTATAACGTTCGGGATGTATCCACCACGGGATATACTTAGATTTTTCCATATAAGAGTTCTTATAAGATATTCAAGATTTGTTTCCTGATTTTTTACCTTCAATATAACAAACACATCTTCGTTGCAGTATGGCTTTCTCACAAAAATCATTGAAAAAAGCTTAGAGACTATATCAATAACCGCGTAAAAAACCAAAAATGTTATAATTGTTTTGAATAATATATCCTGCATATAACAAACACCTCTCCACATTAAAGTTTATGCGGAGAGGCTTATTCATGTTCCCGTGAATTAATTTAACCCTGCTTTTTGTCTTAAAATTTCTACTTTGTCGCACTCTTCCCAAGGAAGCTCAATATCTGTTCTTCCAAAATGACCATAAGCAGCAGTCTTTTCATATATAGGGCGTCGCAAATCAAGATTTTTTATAATAGCACTTGGGCGAAGGTCGAAAACTTCGCTTACTATGTGAGCAATTTTTTCTTCAGGTATAACAGCTGTATTAAAGGTATCTACCAGAACCGACACAGGCGAGCTAACCCCTATTGCATAAGCAATCTGAACCTCACATTTTGTTGCAAGACCTGCTTTTACAATGTTTTTTGCAACATATCTTGCTGCATAGGTAGCACTTCTGTCAACCTTTGTAGGATCTTTTCCCGAAAACGCTCCGCCGCCATGACGTGCATAGCCACCATAGGTATCTACTATAATCTTTCTTCCTGTGAGTCCGCTGTCGCCCTG
>JAZUPR010000098.1:0-7529 GCA_045605285.1 Clostridia bacterium
TGAGATGATATATTGAAAAGTCTATACCGCATATAAACATAAATACTGTTATGACAATCTGAACATAAGGTGAATATGATCCGATACCTGCATTTGTAATTGCAAATCCACCCGTGCCCACAGTGCCAAAGGTGAGAGTAAGTGCCTCAAAAAGATTAAGACCACCACATAAAAGGAAAACTGTTTCTACAATAGTAAATATTATGTAGATGGTGTAGAGGATTTTTGCTGTGGATTTTACCTTTGGAACTAATTTGCTTACAGATGGGCCGGGGCTTTCTGCTTTTATAAGATGCATGTTATCTCCCCCTGAAAGAGGAAGTATCGCCACAAGAAATACCAAAACCCCCATACCCCCTATCCAGTGGGTGAGGCTTCTCCAGAACAGCATACTTTTTGGGAGAGCTTCAACATTGCTCAGGATAGATGCTCCTGTTGTTGTAAATCCTGAAACAGTCTCAAACAATGCGTCCACAAAGCTTGGAATACTGCCTGAAACAATAAACGGAATACATCCGAAAAGACTCATTACTATCCAGCTGAAAGCAACTGTTATAAATCCTTCTTTTGCATACATTGTTTTGCTTTTTGGCTTTTTAAATGTAAGTATTACACCAAGTATAAGGCATATTACAATGCATAATGCAAATGTGTATATGGATGTTTTTTCTTTGTATACAAGTGCACATATAAGGGGCATTATCATACATGCTGATTCAATTTTGAGCACCCAGCCCAATACGTGCAGTATAATAGCATAATTCATAGAATATCACCTATTCCAAAATATCATCAATACTTGAAAAACCTGATTTGAGAGTAACTACTATAACGCTGTCACCTGTTTTTATAATATCTTTACCTCTTGGGATTATTATTTCTCCCTTTCTGGCAATACAGGAAATCAGAATGTTTTTCTTTAATTTCAAATCCTCTATTTTTATGTTTGAAATAGGGGAGCCTTCTTTTACTTTAAATTCAAGTGCTTCGGCTTTGTCATTAAGAATAAGATGCATCGTTTCTATATCACTGCTTGATACAGAATTATGCTTAGCTCTTACAAATCTTATTATATATTCGGCAGTTATGTTTTTTGGATATATAATTGTTCCAAGGTCCAAATCGCCTATAACCTCGTCATAAGCAATTCGGTTTATCTTTGTTACAATTTTTCCGTCGGTCTTAGTTCTGGCATACATAGACAGAAGAATGTTTTCTTCGTCAATATTTGTCATGGTTACAACAGATTCACTCTGCTCTAAGCCTTCTTCAAGCAAGAGCCTGTTGTCTGTTCCGTCACCATGTATTATAGTAGCCTTTGGAAGAAGCTGACAAAGCTCTTCACATCTTTCCAGGTTTTTTTCTATTATTTTAACATCTATTCCATTCTGGATAAGCTGATTTGCAAGATAATAGGTTGTACCACTTCCGCCTATTATCATAGTTTCTTTTACTCTGTTTGTCTTTATTCCTATTTTTTTGAAAAACTGCTCTCCGTTGTGTATAGATGCCACTATACTGATATAGTCTCCGCTCTTGAGAGCAAAATCTCCGTGGGGAATATATACCTCTCCGTCTCTTTCAACTCCGCATATAAGAATATCGCAATTGAGCTTTGATACAATATCTTTTACTCTTATATCGTGAAGAACCGAGCCGTCCTCTATCAAAAATTTCAGTATCTCAACTCTTCCTTTTGCAAATGTGTCAATCTCAATCGCAGACGGAAAACGCAGAATTCTTGCAATTTCACTTGCCGCCGCCTGCTCGGGATTTATAACCATTGCAAGACCAAGCTCTTCCTTTATAAAATGAAGTGATTTCATATACTCAGGCTGTCTCACTCTTGCAATTGTCTGACAGTTGCCAAGCTTTTTCGCCATAAGTGATACTATGAGATTAAGCTCGTCAGAACCTGTCACAGCAATTGTAAGGTCAGCATCTTCAATTCCTGCTTCGAGTAGTGCTTCAACATTTATACCGCTGCCTATTATTCCCATTGCGTCATAATTGCTTGTTGTAGAATTTACTATATCCTGTTTTAAATCTACTATTGTAATGTTGTGTTCCTGTTCGTTGCAGAGCTGTTCGGCAAGCTTCTCGCCGACCTTTCCGCAACCTACTATTATAATATTCATATATCTTTACCTCACGAGTAGTATACTACTTATAATATATTTATATTGTTCAGTAATTATAGCAAATAGATATTATAAAGTCAAGAAATATTAATTTTACCGAAAATTAATGAAAAGTCCACATTTGTTGGGTTCTTCGTTATTTTGTGGTTTTTGTTTTGAATTTGTGGGTTTTTCAAAGTTTTCCTATTGACTTTAATATATGTATGTAGTATACTTAGGATAGTGGATAATTATTATTTTATATATATACTACAGGCAAGGAGGAATAAGGTTTATGAGAAAGTTTTACACAGATGAACTTCCCGTATCCAAAAGAATTGCGTTGCTTAAAGAGGATTTGCTCAAAACCAAACCGCAGATTGAGTCTGAGAGAGCGTATTTGCTCACAGAATCCTATAAAGCTACAGAAAATCTTCCCGTTATTGAGAGAAGAGCAAAGGCTCTGGCACACATATTAAGAAATCTGCCTATCACAATAAGAGATAATGAACTCATAGTGGGACTCAGCACAAAGGAGCCGAGAAACTGTCAGATTTTCCCTGAGTTTTCTCACGAGTGGCTTGAATCAGAATTTGAAACAGTTGCTACAAGAAATGCAGACCCGTTTTACATATCAGAAGACACCAAAAAGTGTCTTTCAGAAGTGTTCAAATACTGGAAGGGCAAGACCACAAGCGACCTCGCATCATCTTATATGACAGGCGAGACAAAAACCGCTATTGAACATAACGTATTCACCGCAGGAAACTACTTCTATAATGGTATAGGTCATGTTACTGTTGACTATGCACTTGTTCTTAAAATAGGTTTTAAGGGCATCATTGAAAAAGCCAAAGCCGAACTTTTGGCTATGGAAATCAGTGATCCCGATTACTGCACAAAGAGCTCTTTTCTCAATGCAGTTATAGAGAGCCTTAGCGGAGCCATCGACTTTTCAAAAAGATATGCTGCACTTGCACGAGAGAAAGCACAAAAATGTGCAGATGAAACACGCAGAAAAGAACTTCTTCAGATAGCAAAGAACTGTGAAAATGTTCCCGAAAACGGAGCAACAAGCTTTTATGAGGCTTGTCAGTCTTTCTGGTTTGTGCAACTTATAATACAGATAGAGTCAAACGGACATTCGGTTTCACCCGGACGTTTTGACCAGTATATGTATCCTTACTTTAAAAAGGATATTGAAAACGGAGCAATTACCAGAGAATTCGGTCAGGAGCTTATGGATTCTTTGTGGATTAAGCTCAACAGCCTTAATAAAATAAGAGATGCTGCATCGGCCGAGGGCTTTGCAGGTTATTCTCTGTTCCAGAATCTTATATGCGGCGGACAGGATAAGTATGGCGTAGATGCTACAAATGATTTGTCATTTATGTGTATAACAGCATCAATGCATGTAATGCTTCCTCAGCCATCTCTCTCAGCAAGAGTATGGAACGGCTCGCCATACGAGTTTCTCATAAAATGTGCAACCCTTACAAGAACGGGTATAGGTCTCCCTGCTTACTACAATGACGAAGTTATTGTTCCTGCTCTTATAAACAGAGGTCTTACCATGGAAGATGCAAGAGATTATAACATCATCGGTTGTGTTGAGCCTCAGAAAGCAGGAAAAACAGACGGATGGCACGATGCTGTATTCTTCAATATGTGCCGCCCGCTGGAGCTTGTTTTCTCAAACGGTTATGAAAATGGAGTCAAAGTAGGTCTTCAGACTGGAGATATCAGTCAGATGACAACATTCTGCGAGTTTTATGATGCATATAAAAAGCAGATGAACTATATGATTTCACTCGTTGTAAATGCAGATAATGCTATTGATTATGCTCATGCACAGAGATGTCCTCTTCCATTCCTTTCAAGCATGATTGAAGATTGTATCGGTAGGGGAAAGAGTGCCCAGGAGGGTGGAGCAATATATAACTTCACAGGCCCTCAGGGCTTTGGTATAGCAAATATGGCAGACTCTTTGTACACCATTAAAAAATTGGTGTTTGAGGAAAAGAGATTCACTCTTTCAGACCTTAAAGAAGCTCTCCAAAACAACTTTGGTAAAGATGCAGTTTCAAATGATAGAGCAAAGGATATAACCATAGGAATTGTAAAGGCTATGCAGGAAAAAGGTCTTAAAGTAACCGAGGATGAAATCACATCCATATTCAAAGGAGTAAACAACCAGATTGGCTCCGGCGATAATTCCAAATATGCAAGAATAAAAGAGATGATTGATGAGCTTCCTAAATTCGGAAACGATATTGAAGAAGTTGATATGTTTGCAAGAGACGTTGCCTATACATATACAAGACCTCTTGAAAAATACAGAAACCCAAGAAACGGTCAGTTCCAGGCAGGACTTTATCCTGTTTCTGCAAATGTTCCTCTCGGAGCGCAGACAGGTGCTACACCTGACGGCAGATATGCTTATACACCTGTTGCAGACGGTGTTTCACCATCAGCGGGTAAAGATGTAACCGGTCCTACTGCAAGTGCAAACTCTGTATCAAAGCTCGACCACTTTATTGCATCGAACGGTACCTTGTACAATATGAAGTTCCATCCGTCAGCACTTGAGGGTGCATCAGGACTTGAGAGCTTTGTTGCACTTATAAGATCGTACTTTGATCAAAAGGGAAGCCATGTTCAGTTCAACGTTGTAAGCAGAGAGACACTCCGCGATGCTCAGGCACATCCTGAAAATTATCAGGGACTTTGTGTTCGTGTTGCAGGATACAGTGCTTTGTTTGTAACTTTGTCAAAATCACTTCAGGACGATATTATCAACAGAACAGAACAGGCAGGTTTCTAATTTGTTTGGAGATAAATTATGAGTTATACAGATAATGATTATTTAAACACCAAGGGCAGAATATTTGATATCCAGAGATTTTCTGTACACGATGGCCCAGGAATAAGAACAATTGTCTTTTTAAAAGGTTGTGCACTCCGCTGCAGATGGTGTTGCAATCCTGAATCTCAGAGCAAGGAAATTCAGCAAATGAGAGTCGGCGACAAAATAAAGACAATCGGACAGGATGTAACTGCAGGAGAGGTTCTTGAAACTGTGAAAAAGGACAGAAACTTTTATCGCCGTTCAGGAGGGGGCATGACTCTTTCGGGCGGAGAGAGTCTTGTTCAGGCTGATTTTGCAGCCGCACTTTTACGCGGAGCAAAAGAAGCGGGTATCAGTACAGCGTTGGAATCTACGGGTTATGCCGAATATTTTCAGATTAAAAAGCTTCTTCCATATCTGGATGTATTCCTTATGGATATAAAACATATAAACGGGTCTAAGCATAAACAATTTACGGGAGTAGATAACGCCAGAATTTTAGAAAATGCAAAAAGAATTGCCTCTGATGCAAAAAGCCTTGTGATAAGAGTTCCTGTTATTCCGGGGTTCAACGACACCGAAGAGGAAATACTTGATATTGCAAAATTTGCATCAGCTCTCAAGGGAGTAACAAGAATACATTTGCTTCCGTATCACAGACTTGGACTTGATAAATATGAAGGGCTTGGCAGACCCTATCTTATGGGGGATGTGCCACTTATACCAAAAGAGAAAATAGACAGACTTAAATCTGTTGCAGAAACAACAGGACTTATTTGCGAGATAGGAGGATAACAGTGAATATAAACGATTTACCTATCGGAGATAAGCTTCGTATCATTCAGGAGCTTGTTCCCGGAAAACAGATAACACTTGCCCATGTTATTGCCAATCCGGATAAAATTTTATATAAAAAACTCGGTCTCGACCCTGCTGTAGATTACGCAAAGGCTGCTATTGGTATTATTACCATGTCGCCAAGCGAAACAGCCATAATCTCAGCCGATATAGCTATGAAAGCATCGGGTGCCGAAATCGGATTTGTAGACAGATTCAGCGGAACTCTTATTGTTACAGGCACTGTGTCTGAGGTTGATGCAGCACTTGTTGCTGTGACCGATTATGCAAGAGATGTTCTTGGATTTACTGTTTGCCCAATAACAAAAACATGAAAAAAATGATGTTGGTAGGCAGGAGCGAAAGTGGAAAAACCACTTTGACTCAGGCTCTTAAGGGCAAAAAAATCAAATATGAAAAAACCCAGTATATCAATTATCATGATGTAATTATAGATACACCTGGCGAATATGCAGAAAACAAAGAACTGGGAAGAGCACTGGCTCTTTATTCATACGAGGCCGATGTCATAGGTCTTCTCTTAAGCTCAAGAGAACAGTATTCTCTCTATGGCCCATGCATAACTGCACAGGCTAACAGAGAGGTTATTGGAATAGTTACCCAGATAGACCGCCCTGATGCACGTCCCGACAGGGCTGCGGCGTGGCTCGAACTTGCCGGTTGTAAAAAGATTTTCTTTGTTTCAGCGGTTACAGGCGAGGGTATACAAGAGCTTTTAGACTATCTGGCTCAATAAAAATAAAAAAACAAAGAAAACCAAAGAAAACCAAAGAAAAATATATTGACTTATATATTGTTTTGTGGTATTATAATATACGTGGTAGAATGTTGTCATAATATGCAATTTTATATAAGGAGAAATTAAATCAGAATATGCCACGCCACCAATAGAAGATATTCGGGATGCAGCATAAAAGTGACTTTTGTACCTTGATGAAGTTTTTAGGTCAATGGACACTTGCATATTCTTGTTTTGATGGAAGCTTATAGTTAAATGGAATCAGGTGATTAATATGAATAATCAAGATTTAACCAGAATTGTGTCAGAGGTAGTTGCAAATCTTTCTCCCGCTCAGCAGGGCAGCATCACTCTTTCACAAGCAAAACGTCTTATTCAGAAGGTTGAGGATAAGGCCAGAGAGATTGGAGTAAACGCGGTTGTTGCAGTTTCAAACACAGCGGCAAGACCTGTAGCCATAGAGTGCATGGATGATTCATTTATTGCAAGTTATGATGTGGCACTTAACAAAGCATTTACGGTTGTTGCACTGAAAATGTCTACGATTAAGTTGAAATCCATGACAAATCCGGGAGATTCACTCTATGGAATTCAGTTCACCAATCAAGGTAAAATTGTTATATTTGGTGGAGGAGATCCACTTATATATAATGGAAAAATTATCGGAGGTCTTGGTGTAAGCGGAGGTACAGAGGAGCAGGATACTTTGCTTTCTGCCTACGGTGCATCAGTGCTTTCGGAAATTATGAAAGGAGAGTAACATGAATAACAACGATATAGAAGCAATTGTTAAAAAGATAATTGCAGATATGCAGGGAACAGGTGCTCCTGCACCTGCGGCATCAAGTGCAGCAAAAAGTATTCCTGCAAAAGCACGTGCGGCAATGCTCACATCTATCGGTCACTACGATATCAAAGAATTTCCTATCCCGGAACTTGGCGATGATGATATTCTTGTAAAAGT
>JAZUPR010000099.1:0-5856 GCA_045605285.1 Clostridia bacterium
GGACATCTGATACCTCTTGAAACAGTACCTGTTCTTCTCTCCATTTTAAAATTCCCCCTACCTATTGACTTTTTATTACATTATAATTATAATACAAATATAATTATTAGTAAAATAGATATATCTTACTACAGTAATAAGGAGTGCTTATATGAAAACAAAGCTTGATTATTATAGAATTTTTTATGAAACAGCACGATTTTCTTCATTTTCAACTGCAGCTTCTCATCTGTATATATCACAATCGGCAATCTCTCAGTGTATTCAACAACTTGAAAAAGACCTTAAAACAAAACTTTTTATCCGGACCAGAAAAGGCGTAACCCTCACACAGGAGGGACGACTTTTGTTTCAAAAAGTAGAATCTGCAATTTCTTCTATAGAACAAGGAGAATCCATTCTTGAAAGAATTTCACATCTAGAAAGCGGCACTCTGACGATAGCTGCCGGAGACACCATTGTTTCAAAATATCTTCTTCCCTATCTTGAAAAATTCCATGCACTACATCCGGATATAAGCATCGAACTTGCAAATTCATACTCATCTGAAATGCTGAAGATGGTCAAAGACGGAAAAGCAGACCTTGCATTTGTTAATATGCCCGCACAGGATGATGAATTATGCATTGAGCCTTGTATGGAAATACATGATGTATTTATATCAGGTGCAGACTTTAAAGAAAAGAACAAGTATAGTTGGGAAGAGATATCAGAACTACCTTTAATTCTTCTTGAAAAAAATTCATCATCCAGAAACTATATAGACAATTATTTTAAAACAAAAAACATTGAACTCAAACCTCAGATAGAGATTGCAGCACATCATTTGCTTATTCAGTTTGCCTCAATTCACCTCGGAGTATCCTGCGTAATAAAAGAATTTTCAAAAAACGAATTAGAGAGCGGGTCTGTAAAGGAATTGAATATACAGCCTTCCTTGCCGTCACGAAGTATTGGATATGCATATATGAAAAACAGCTATTTGTCTGTTACTGCAAAAGAATTTTTAAAATTAATAGATAATAAAGAAAAACCAATCTGATATAATGTCAGATTGGTTTTTCTTATATAATCACATTAATCCTAAATAACTGAATACAAAAATCCACACAAATAAAGTAAATATGCAAAGTGCTGACGAAATGACAATAACCTGTGCAGAAAGTTTTTCATCCCCACCCATCTGCTGAGACATGGCAAATGATGAAACAGCCACAGGTGAACCGAATACAACCAAAAGGCAAGCAAGGCTTTCACCTGAAAATCCAAGTTTTGCCGCTAAAGCAAGAATAACAAGAGGTGATATGACAAGCTTTACAAGTACAACAATCAAGCTGTCTTTTACATAACCTTTTAAACTCGAAAAAGTAAAGCTTGCTCCCAGAACTACGATAGCAAGTGGTGATGCAACAGAGGATATGTCCTCAATAGCATTTTCTGCAAACCGGGGAAGTTTAATTCCAGATATCAGGAATATAATGCCTACTGCACAACCGATTATAAGAGGATTTTTTATTATACCTTTTATTATTTTCCAAAAATTAATTGTATTGCCGCAAAAAATCTCCAGACTTATAACAGCCAGTATATTAAACAAAGGAACAACTATTGCAACCATAAGCGAGGTAAGACCCCCACCCTCTCCGTTGCATATATACCCAACCAAGGGAACACCTAATATTGCAAAATTCGAACGAAAGAACCCTTGGAGCATAACACCGCGTCTGGAATTATCCTTTGTGCACAAAATCGCAAGAGGAATTCCTATCAAAAACACAGACACAATTCCACAAACTGTAAAGAGTATATATTTTAGTTCAAAAAAATTTACATTTTTTGTTGTGTAAATATTATAAAACAACAATACCGGCAAAAAAACTTTGAAAACAAGTCTGTTCATTCCATCGAACTGACCTTTATCTGCAAGTTTAATTCTTTTTATAAAATATCCAACTGACATAAGGATAAATATGGGTGCTACAGCCTCTAAAGATAAAATGATACTATCCATTTATTCCTCCACTTATTAATATCATTTACATTTAAAACTAAATATGTCAACCAATAAAATCATTATCTCTGAACTGAAGTGCATACAGGCTTTTATACAATCCGTCTTTTTCAATTAATTCTTCATGTGTACCGCGTTCAGAAATTGTTCCATCGGTGACAACAACTATCTCATCAGAATTTCTTATGGTTGAGAGTCTATGTGCCACAACAAGAGTTGTTCTGCCCTTACACAATTCGTCAAGAGCCTCCTGAATGAGAACTTCGGTGGTATTATCAAGTGCACTGGTAGCTTCATCCAAAATAAGAATTGCTGGATTTTTAAGAAAAACTCTGGCAATGCTTATTCTCTGTTTCTGCCCGCCTGAAAGCTTTACTCCTCTTTCGCCGATCTCGGTGTCATATCCATTTTTCAAAGTCATGATATAGTCGTGGATATTTGCCTTTTTTGCTGCTTCCACTACCTCTTTTTCATCAGCATCGGGTCTTCCGTATAATATATTATCTCTGATTGTTCCCGAAAAAAGAAATACATCCTGCTGAACAATACCAATGTTTTTTCTGACAGATTCGAGAGTCAAATCTCTTAAATCCTTTCCGTCTATAAGAATTTGTCCACCATTATCATCAAGTTTATAAAATCCGGGAAGAAGATGACAAATTGTAGTTTTCCCACCTCCTGAAGGTCCTACAAGTGCAAGTTTCTTTCCTTTTTCTATTTTCATATTTACATTATGAAGAACCTCTTTTGTGACATCATAGGAATATGATACATTTTTAAATTCGATTGTGCCTTCTGCATTTACCAATTCTTGTGCACCAGAATTATCTTTCTCAGGCTCTTCCTCTATAATTTCTACAAATCGTTTAAAACCGCTTACACCATTTTGAAATTGCTCCATAAAGCCTATAAGTGTTGTTACAGGGTTTATAAAAAGATTTACGGAAACGATAAAGGTAGAATAGTCTCCAAATGATATTTTTCCGGAATACAAAAACAAACCACCGGCAATTAGTATAATTACATTGAACACATCGGTAATAAAGGTTGTTGACGAATGAAATTTTGCCATTGCATCATAAGCCATTTTGGAAGAATCCACAAATTTTTTATCGCCAATTTTAAATTTGTCCATTTCCTTCTTAGCATTTGTATATGCCTTTGTAACCCTTATTCCAGTAATACTGCTCTCTACAGATGCGTTTATCACAGCGTTGCTTTTTCTTCGTTCACCAAAAGCTGTTTTCATGGCCCTTCTGTAATGGGCAGTTACAAAGAACAAAACAGGGACACAGGCAAAAACAATAAGAGTGAGAGATATATTTATTGTGGAAAGATAAGCAAATGACAAAACAATCATAACCGTGCTTATGAGAATATTTTCCGGACCGTGATGTGCAAGTTCACACACTTCAAATAGGTCACTGGTTATCCTTGTCATAATCTTTCCTGTTTCATTATCATCATAAAATTTATATGGGAGTTTTTGAAGATGGTTAAACAGGTCTATTCTCATCTGAGACTGCATTCTTACGCCAATAATATGTCCATAATACTGAACAAAATATCTTAAAAGCATTCTAATAACGTACAAAACCAAGACTATACTTCCTGATATAACAATGGTTTTATACATTTTTTCAGGGATATATTGATTAAGCATCTTATTTGTTACAATCGGATAAACCATCCCTATTAAAGATATTAACAGTGCTGCAATCATATCAAGGAAAAGCATTTTTTTGTGTGGCTCATAATAGCTTATAAATCTTTTTAGCATAGTAAATCTCCCATTGAATTAAAACAATTTTATTATAATTATAATAACACATTAATAATGTGCAAAACAACAAGATGCAAAGGATAGAAAAGATAGAAAAACCATTTCATTTTCAATTTTCCGCGTTTACCCGAATAATGCATAATAATAGGTATTGCTAACAAGGAAAATGCCTGAATTCCTCCCAAATCTACAGATACAATAAACATAGCAATTCCCAGCATAATTACGTGGACTTTGGTGCAATCCAATTTTTCCAAAGTATCAAATGTGAACTTCTTTGGATTTCTGAAAACACTTGCAAAAACAGGCATCATACAACCCCAGAAACCATAATCAATATCGAGGTATATATTTAAAACATAAACCGCCAATACTGATATCCAAAAAAGCATTACCGATACAACTGTCTTTTTAACTGAACAAACAGGCTCAGATAATGTCTCTTTAATATTATACAGAGCATATATTACAAGTATTGACAAGGAAAAAGTCACAAGAACACCCATATAAAGGCTTTTGTCAAAAACAAAATAAGCACCCTGACACAAAATGGAAAGAATAAAAATACTGAGAAAGTATTTTAATTTATTTTTTGTATGATTACAGCCCTCGCTAATCATAAATGCAAATATTGGAAACGAAATTCTTCCGATTATTCTCAAGATTATATGCTCAGGAAAAAGTATGAGACCAATATGGTCAATTAACATTGATATTGCTGCAATAATTTTTAATATATTTCCGCTTAACTGTATTTTTTTATTCATCATAACTCAAAAATTGTTAACCCTTCTGATTTCTGTATCGACCCAGCAAAGACACCATCAACAAAAAATCCTATTCATCTGTTTTCCAATGCCAGTAAGTGCTGACCCCTTAGCAACATGCGACCATTTACTTCATAATCCAGTCCAAATTTCTGTACATTATAAATCATTAAAAACATCCGTAAATAATATCAGTAATTTATTATTAAACTTAATTTTTTAACAGTAATATTTTTGGTACATACATCTTTGTCTGAAATTTCGTGTCAAGTCAGGAGAACAGTGAATAATAAGAACCATCACCCAACACGAAATCACAGATTTCTGTTGGGTACCCGAGAGCCTTGATACTCGCAGGCTCGTATTAGGACCTACTATTTTTTCCTGATTTTTTCAACTGCTTTTCCTTTAACACTTTTCCTTAGAACCCGCGAGAATACTGGATTTTCTCGCATCCGATAGTATATGTAAATATCAAAATCGGCAAACTAATATTTAAAATTTATAGACTTGACACAAATAAATGTTCTCTAACTAGACAACCATTTTAACCATCAATCCCATTTTCAATTACTATTCTTGTTATAGTATCATTTGTGCAATAAAAATATATTCTGTTAAACCCAATATCGTTATCAGGATCATACATATAGTATTTCCTTTCGACTGATTCGGAATATATCAAATTTTCCTTATACATATCTTTCAACTTTACCACACTATCTCCAACTTTAATCCCTCTAGATGTTTGATAAGCAGTAGATTCGGTGGATATTTTGTTAATCATACTTTTGTTGTCATCTGAAATCAATGCTTTAATTTCAATATCTTCATACTTATTGTTAGTCCATCTAAAGCCATCACCCGACCCCTGTTCAACGCTTGTCGGTTGCATCTGTAATTTTGATATATCTGTATTTAATTCAATAATTGTGTTTTTTGAAGCAAGATAAAATTCTGTTTTTTCTTTTTCCTCGTTGCCACCAACTGTCGTGTATATATTATCATTCTTTGCTTCGGGAAGATAAAGGTTCTCTTGGTTATCATCTTTGCATCCGGCAATCATAAGCAACATTATCATAAGCAAGATTATAGTAATTTTTTTCATTGATTTTCCTCCGTTTTATCAATATAACTATATATAAATTTTATACATGCCTCTACAAAGTAATAAATAAATTTCTCATACTGTAGTGTGGATTCAAAATGATATGTTGTAAATTTATGCTTATAATCAAATATGTTTTCAGGCAATAATATTTTATCTGTTTCCAAGTGAGTAAGCCAAATTGAAT
>JAZUPR010000100.1:0-2408 GCA_045605285.1 Clostridia bacterium
GTTTCGTATTTAAAAACGTATCCTTCTATTATTTCTTCCGTCTTTATATCTTCATCTTTTATATCTTCAACAACATAGTTTTCTGGTTCAATAACAGTATCTTGTATTTCTTCAATTTCAGCTACATTTACACTGCTCTCGCTTACTGCATCGGCGTTTTTATCTTTTTGTGATTTTATCTGCATAGTGACAATTGTTGCAATACAAACTATAAATATCAGTACAAATAATATACTGTCCCGAAACTTTGATTCACCTGATTTTTTCTTGAATGTAATTTTTTCTTTTCCCTGCATAATTTGACCCTCCAATCATACTTTTATTATCTTCCATTGGAGAGTATTTATACCATCTACTTGTTTTTTATAATATCTACACCTGAATAATAATGCTTTATTATTTCTACATAATCTTTCCCGTCTTTTGCCATAAAATTTGCCCCATACTGACTCATGCCAACACCGTGTCCGTATCCTAATACATTAAATACAACACTTTTATCAAAAATATCCAATGTAAAATTTGTACTGTTTAAATCAAACATTTCTCTCATATCTCTGCCCGAAAAAACTTTGTCACCTATTTCAATGCTCTTAACTCCCCCGCCTTCTGATACAGTTGTATTACCTATAGCTGAATATATATCATTAGAATTGCAAGATAATTTTTCCATAAATTCATCAATAGAAACTGTCTTGCTGGAATGAAATTTCGGACTTTTTTCATCATAGCTGCTTTCAACACTTTTTAAATATGGAACATCACCACCCCACACATCAATTCCGTTCTCTGTTTTTCCCGAACTTGTCGAGTGAAACACGGCTGATATTGGCTCATCATTATAGACAATTATCTCATCATTCACAATCTGACAGGCATCAAAAATCTTTTTGTAATTTTTTTCATAATCTTTTTTCCATATATCTTTTAATTCGTCTTTTCTTTTATATGCCTGACAATGGGAAAAATCATTACAGATATCAGCATTATTTGATTTATCGCAACCATTTTTTGATTTCAGATAGGTTCTTGCACATAGTGCCTGTGCTTTTAATGCCTCAATTTCAAATTCAGCAGGCATTTCTGCTGCTACAACACCTGCAATATATTCATTTTCATCAATTTCGTATATTTTATTTTGCGAGCAATCATATAATCTGATTAAAGATTCACTTTTTTCTTCAGGATAAAGCAAGGTTATTATAACGGGTAAAATTATTATAAAAACATATAAGAATGTAATTTTTGTTTTAAGAAATTTCATATTTTCCTCGTTTATTTATAATATAAATTTAATTTTATAACATATTTATGTTTAATTTTAGGAATTATTCGGGACAAAGGAACAGGACAAAGGGACGGTTCTGTTGCAGAACAAAGGGACGGTTCTGTTGTGTTGGCAAATTGAGGGTGATTTTTCGCCCTCTTATTATTTTGTTTATAGTATGTAGTTCATTTAATATATAGTTTAAATTAATTTTAAAAAAAGCTATCATTTTTAAAAATTAATGGTATAATAAGACTATGAGAGGTATAAATAAATGAACAGAAAAGAAACCATTCAAAATTTTATATATGATGAAAACTATGTGCCAATGAAAACAAAAGATATTGCACACATACTACAAATACCACAGGAAGATATAAACGAACTGAGAGATATTTTGTCCGAACTGGAAAATGAAGGCAAAATTTTTCTTACATCGAAGAATAAATATATACCAACTGTTGGCAGCAACATATACACAGGCATTTTCCAACTTAAAGAAGGCGGATTTGGATTTGTAGTACAGGATGATTGTGATGATTTCTTTATACCACCACAGAACACTTTGGGTGCAATGGACGGAGACATAGTTGCAGTTGAGCAGACAACTGGTGCATCCAAAACACGCAAAAAAGAAGGAAGAATAATTAAAATACTAAAAAGAGCAAATCATACAATAGTAGGAACATATAGTCACAGCAGAAATTTTGGATTTGTTATAGCTGACAACAAAAAAGTATTTGATGATATATTTATACCAAAAGCAAAAAATCTTGGTGCAAAAGACGGTCAGAAAGTCGTTGCAAATATAACAAAATATGCAGAAAACGGAAAAAATCCTGAGGGAGAAGTAATTGAGATATTAGGCAGTCAAGGCGATATCGGTCTTGATGTTCTGTGCATACTTAAAAAGCACGGAATACGCGATGAATTTCCTGAATCTGTAATTAATTATTCAAACAACATCCCTGAGAATTTAGACGAAAAAGATATAAAATCAAGAGAAGATTTTCGAAACAAGAAAATCATAACCATAGACGGAGCTGATGCAAAAGACCTCGATGATGCAATATGTGTTGAAAAATGCGGCGAAAATTATGAATTAAGCGTTCATATTGCAGATGTATCTCACTATGTAAAA
>JAZUPR010000101.1:0-4226 GCA_045605285.1 Clostridia bacterium
CAAAAACAAATTTTTCACATACTTTTAAACATCAAAAATTCAGTTATTTTAAAGAAAAACAAGCTTATCCCACTTATCAACATTCCTACTATTACTACTAGTATTTTTATTATATATTTATATTTTATTTATTAAGGAGAAATTGAAATGAAATTTACCTGTGAAAAAAATATTCTTCTAAATTCAATAAACATTGTATCAAAAGCTGTATCATCATCTACAACTCTTGATATATTAAAAGGAATAAAAATTGAGGCAAAAGAAAATCTTAAATTAACAGGAAGCGACCTTGACCTTTCTATAGAAAGTATCTGCGATGCAGATATCAGAGAAGAGGGTTCACTTATTCTTGACTCAAGAATTCTTTCTGAAATAATTAGAAAGCTCCCTGACGGAAATGTAGAATTTTTAACCACAGATAAAAATGAAATAAAAATCACCTGTGCAAATACAAAATTTAACATTTTATATCTTTCCTCAGACGGTTATCCCGAAATTAAAAAAGTAGAAGATGGAGAAAAAATAAAAATATATTCAAGAGATTTAAGAGAAGTTATAAAAAACACTCTCTTTGCAGTTTCAAATAATGAGTCCAGACCTGTTCTTACAGGCTCTAAATTTGAAATATCAAAAAGTAATATGAGAGTAGTATCTATAGATGGAAGCAGGCTTGCTCTTAGAAATCTTATTATCCCTGAAACAGATTTTGAAGATTTGTCATTTGTAGTTCCCGGAAGAGTGTTAAATGAACTTTTAAAAATTTTAAAAGACGACGAAACTATAGTTGAAATAAATATAAAAAACAACAGCGTAATGTTCAATTTTGAAAACTTTACCATTATTGCAAGACTCTTAGAGGGAGAATTTTTTGATTACACAAAAGCAATCCCTGCAAGTAGCGAAATAAAAGCAGAAGTTGATATAAAAAATTTCACAGATTTGGTAGAGAGAGCATCAATTATTATAAACTATGACGACCCAAAAATTCCTGTTGTTTTAAATATTTTAAATTCACAGATAAATGTGGAATGCAACTCAAAAAGAGGAAATTTCAACGAAAGTCTTTTTGTTGACAAGCAAGGAAAAGATTTAAGAATTGGTATAGATTCCCGTCTTTTGCTTGATGCTCTAAAGAGTATTGAACACGAAAAAGCAATATTTGAATTTAATACAGAAGTAAGTCCTTGTGTTATAAAACCTGTTGAGGGAGATTCATTTATATATATGGTTCTTCCAAGAAGATTATAATTTTTTGGAGAAAAAACAATGGATGGAATTAAAATAAACACTACTTACATAAAACTCGATCAGGCATTAAAATTTTCAGGCACGGTATCTGACGGGTCTGATGCAAGATTTTTAATCACAGAGGGATATGTTAAAGTAAACGGAGAAACAGAGATAAGAAGAGGAAGAAAACTCTATAAAGATGATGTAGTGGAAGTTAATTACGAAGGTCAGAAATCAGAATTTTTTGTGAGTGAGTAAACCATGTATATAAAAAACTTAACACTGGAAAATTTTAGAAATTATGAAAAAGAAATTCTCACCTTTTCTCCCGATATAAATATTATCTACGGAGAAAACGGACAGGGAAAAACAAATATTATAGAAGCTCTCTATTTTTTCTGCAATGGAAAATCCTACAGAACTGTAAGAGAAAATGAAGTAATAAATTTTAAAAAAAATTATTCAAAAATAAATATAGATTTTTTTGATGAAATAAGAGAAAATTCATCAGAAATTATAATTTCAGAAAAAAAGATAGTAAAGGTAAATGACATTCCTCTTTCAAAATTAAGTGAAATTGTGGGAATGTTCAATATGGTTATATTTACTCCTGATATGCTAAATATCATAAAAGAGGGACCGTCGGTTAGAAGACAGTTTATAGATATTCTTTTAAGTCAGCTAAAACCCTATTATTTTAAAACTTTATTAAATTATTATAAAGTAATTTATCAAAGAAACAATATCATAAAAAGTAAAGATAAAAATATGTATTCTACTCTCCCTGTGTGGAATGAAAAATGTGCAGAATACGGCACAATAATCTCGGAATACAGAGAAAAAATAATAGATGAGTTAAATAAATATATAAACAATCTTCCATATAACCAAGAAAAAGAAAATTTAAAACTTATGTATCTTCCAAGTGTGAAAGAAGATTTTAAAAATAAAGAAAATTATATAAATCAACTGGAAAAAAATTTTGAAAGAGAAGTTGAAAAGGGTGTAACACTCATTGGTCCTCACAGAGATGATTTTGAAATATTTTTAAATGATAAAAGTATAAAAAAATATGGCTCACAAGGACAAATGAGAACCTGTGTTTTAAAATTAAAGCTCTCTGAATGTGAAATTATAAAAAATGAATTAAAAAGAGAGCCTGTGCTCCTTTTAGATGACATATTAAGTGAGCTTGACGAAAAAAGAAAAGAATTTTTCTTAAACAACATAAAAGACAGGCAAGTTTTTATAACAACCACAGAAAAAGAAATAATTAAAAATTCTTCCTGCAAGTATTTCCATGTATCAGACGGAAAAATAATTAATTAAAGGGGAATAAAATATGTTTTTGCACCTTGGAGGAGATATTTCCATAAACGAAAAATATATAGTGGCAATACTCGACCTTGACAACACATCTTATTCAAAAATAACAAGAGAATATTTGAACTATTCTCAAAAAGCAGACGAGGTTATAAATATCAGCGACGAGGATTTGCCAAAATCCTTTGTAGTAACAGAAGAAAAGGGTGTAAAAAGAGTTTATATAACACCTATTTCTTCGCAGACACTTGTTAAAAGAATGAAAAATAAAGAATTTATATAACACCTTACAGAAAGGAATGATTTTTTATGATTAACACAAATTATGATGAAAATCAAATACAGGTCTTAGAAGGTCTTGACGCTGTTAGAAAAAGACCGGGTATGTATATTGGATCAACATCAGGAAGAGGACTTCATCATCTTGTGTATGAAATTGTTGACAACAGTATAGATGAAGCATTGGCAGGGTATTGCTCTACAATATCTGTAACAATTGAAAAAGACAACTCTATTACTGTTGAAGACGACGGAAGAGGTATTCCTGTGGGAATCCATCCGAAACTCGGTATTCCTGCTGTAGAGGTTGTATTTACAGTTCTTCACGCGGGCGGAAAATTCGGCGGTGGAGGATACAAGGTATCAGGAGGTCTCCATGGTGTTGGTGCATCTGTTGTTAATGCACTCAGCGAAAGCCTCGAAGTAGAGGTTTTTGACGGGGAATATTCCTATTATCAAAAATATTCCCGCGGAAAAAAACTCTGCGAGCTTGAAAAAACAGGCAAAACAGAAAAAAGAGGTACTAAAGTACACTTTAAGCCAGACGGAGAAATTTTTGAAGAGCTTATCTATGATTACAGCATTCTTTTGCATCGCTTAAGAGAACAGGCATTTCTTAACGGTGGAGTAAGAATTAATCTTAAAGATGAAAGAGAAGAGGGCAAAGAAATATCACTTCATTACGAAGGCGGTATAAAAAACTTTGTTACATACATAAACAAAAACAAAAACGCTCTACACGATGTTATCTATGTAAGAGGAAACAGAGAGGGCAGCGAGGGTGAAGTTGCACTTCAGTGGAACGACAGCTACACAGAAAATATAGTTTCCTTTGCAAACAACATCTCCACCACAGAGGGTGGTACTCACGAAACAGGTTTTAAAAATGCTCTTACAAAGGTTATAAATGATTATGCAAAAAAATATAAATTTTTAAAAGACGACGAAAAACTCTCAGGAGAAGATGCAAGAGAGGGTCTTACTGCGGTAATTTCAGTTAAGCTTGAAGAACCTCAGTTTGAGGGTCAGACCAAGACAAAGCTTGGAAATTCTGAAATGAGAACTCTCGTTGAAAAAATGATAAATGAAAAACTTGCAGATTTCTTTGAAGAAAATCCTGATGTTGGTAAAGTTATCATTGAAAAATCTCTTATGGCATCAAGAGCAAGAGAGGCTGCAAGAAAAGCAAGAGAGGCAACAAGAAGAAAATCTCCACTAGAGAGCAACTCTATGCCGGGAAAACTTACCGACTGTCACGAAAAAGACCCGTCAAAAACAGAGATATATATCGTCGAGGGAGACTCTGCAGGAGGCTCTGCAAAGGGTGGAAGAGACAGTAATTATCAGGCTATTCTTCCGCTTTGGGGAAAAATGCTTAATGTGGAAAAAGGCCG
>JAZUPR010000102.1:0-4550 GCA_045605285.1 Clostridia bacterium
ATAGTGACCTTATCAGGTACTGACATACCTTAGTTCTATAACGGGAACGCCCGTTGCATCCTACTTGAAATTTCTTTCGTTCAGTGCACTGCTAACAGAAGGAATTCGTCAAGGTCTCTCCCTTTGCCTCGCACCAACCGGCAACTCTCTCCAGGGTCTTTCCAAGCTTACTTATTTCTGCTCAAACGCATTTAACTACTAGCATTGTATCACTTTATCACGCAAAAGTCAATACATATTTTAAAAAATTTATATCAATCCTCGTTATAGCAAGTAAAGATTTCCTCAATTCTCTCGGTATTTTTATTCTTTGTAAAAGCACTTACCAAAGGAACAATTACAAGAGAAACTGCCATTGCGGCAACACCCATTTCAGGAGATTTTGCAGCAGCTGCTCCAAAGCCTGAATCTAGCGAAATAACAAAAGTTGAAACACCTACTACCAAAAGTCCTGAAATAATACCTGAGTATGCACCAATCTTTGTAATCTTCTTTGAGAAAAGTCCCCAAATGTATGGTCCTATAAAGCAACCGGAAACAATTCCCCAAGAGAATGACATAAGGCTTACAATAATGGGAATATTCTGTGTTGCGAAGATGAATGAACAAGCCACGAATGCAAGACAAAGGGTTCTTGTAAGGAGCATCTGGTTTTCAGGCTTTGTCTCTTTCTTTTTCAAAGACGGAATAAGGTCAACTGCAACTGCCGATGCAGAGGTTAAAACAACTGCCTCTAGGGTTGACATTGATGCTGAAAGAAGAAGAATCATAATAACCGACAAAAGAATTATTCCAAATGTGCCACCGCCTAAAACCTCCATAAGAACTGCAGGAATTACAGAGTCAATTCCACCCTCTGGAAGAACACCGCCAAGAATTAGTCTTGATGTACTACCTATAAGGTATGCACCGCATCCTATAACAACGCAGAAAATTGTAGAAATAATTGTACCTCTTTTAATTGCCGCAGTATCTTTTATTGCATAGAACTTGCCAATCATCTGCGGAAGTCCCCATGTACCAAAGCTTGTGAGCATAATGTTAAAACATAAGAACTTAAAGGATGAACCGCCAAAGATACTTGTTAATTGAGCCCCTGTTACAGGATTAGGGTCATCGGGAAGAGACTTGAAATTCTTAAGGTTTTCAACAAGTCCTGAAATTCCGCCAACCGCATCGTGACTAAGAACTGCACAAACAAGGCAAACAACTCCGACAATCATAATAATTCCCTGAACAAGGTCTGTGTAAGCGGTGGCAATATATCCGCCTGCAACAAGGTAAACTGCTGTAAGACAAGCGATAATAAGCATCCACACCCATGTTTCAACTTCCGGGAATACTGCACCAAAAAGCGAACCCAGACCTTTGTAAACTGCTGCAGAGTAAGGAACAAGGAATACAAAGATAATAACTGCCGCCAAAACTTTCATACCCTTTGAAGCGTATCTTTTTTCAAAGTAATCGGGCATTGTTCTGGCATTAAGCTTTTTTGTCATTTTTCGGGTTTTGTTTGCAAAGAGAATCCATGAAAGAAGACATCCCAAAACCGCATTTCCAATACCAATCCATATACTACCAAGACCGATATTCCATCCGTGCTGACCTGCATAACCTACAAATACCACTGCCGAAAAATATGTAGTTCCGTAAGCAAAGGCAGTAGCCCATGCGCCGATGTTTCTTCCGCCGATTAAAAATCCGTCAAGTGTCTTTGACTTACCGGCACTGATGAAACCGATAAGAGCCATTGCGATTGCATAAATACAAAGAGCAATGATTGTGTAAAGTTGTGCATTTGTCATTTGAATTACCTCCAAGTATTGCTTTTTTCTGTAACATAGTATATAATACATCTTGTCATTAGTCAAACGAATGGTTTTGATGTTTGTCATCGATAATTTCGATAATGGAGGTATTAAAATGGAATTACGAAATCTGACTACTTTCATTCATGTGGCAGAGCTTGGAAGCTTTACCAAAGCAGCTGAGCAGCTTGGTTACTCGCAATCAACAATATCTTTTCAGATAAAACAGCTTGAAGACGAACTGGGATGTTTACTGTTTGAAAGGATAAATCACACTATAACCCTTACGGGAAGAGGTCACGAACTTATATCCTATGCACACCGGATTTTAAAACTTACAGATGAATTTAAAGAAAATATTGACAAAGAAAGAGAATGCAGCGGACATATACATATTGTAACTCCTGATTCTGTATGCGACGATATGGTTAACCGAAACTATATAAACTTTCACAACAAATATCCCTCTATATCTGTAAAGTTTACAACCGCAGACACTACAGTTATGTTTGATATGCTTGACCACAACGAGGCAGATGTGGTTATAACTCTTGACAGCCATTCGTACAACAAAGATTATGTTATAGTTAAAGAAGAAAGGCTTTCAACCCACTTTGTTGCAAATTCCAATTCAAAATACGCCAACTCAAAAAATTTATCTATCAATGACATTATAAACGAGCCATTTATTCTCACAGAGCATAATCAGGGCTACAGGAGAGTATTTGACAAGGAGCTGGCAAAAAAATCGCTGGAAATTACCCCTATTCTTGAAATCGGAAGAACAGATATCATAACCCAGATGGTCGCACGTGGGAATATGATTTCGTTTCTCCCTGATTTTGTTACGGAAAAAATGGTTAAATCAGGAGATTTATGCTACCTTGATGTGTGTGATGTGAATATAGACACCTGGAAACAGCTTATATACCATAAAAACAAATGGATGTCAAAAAGTCTGAAAACATTTATAGACTATATAAAAGAAAATGAATTTACAAATTGACAAAAAAGAGAGACTTAAAAAAGTCTCTCTTTTTATTACTTATTCATTTTTTCCATATCATTTTTACGGATTTCTACTCTTCTTACTTTACCGCTGATGGTTTTTGGAAGCTCGTCTACGAACTCAACAATTCTTGGATATTTGTAAGGTGCAGTATGTGTCTTAACATACTCCTGAATTTCTTTTTTGAGTTCATCTGTGCCCTTTGTTCCTTTTACGAGCACGATAGTAGCTTTTACAATCTGTCCGCGAACTTCATCGGGAACAGGTGTGATTGCACACTCAAGAACATAAGGAAGCTCCATGATAACGCTTTCAATTTCAAAAGGTCCGATACGGTAGCCTGAGGATTTGATAACATCATCAATTCTGCCGACATACCAGAGATATCCGTCTTCGTCCATTGTAGCCTGATCGCCTGTGTGATAGTAGCCATCGTGCCACACTTCGTTTGTCTTTTCGTCATCAAGATAATAGCCTATAAAGAGTCCGCAAGGAACATTATCTTTAACTCGGATACAGATTTCACCTGTATCGCCTGTCTTACATTCATTTCCGTCCGGGTCAAGAATAACAACATCATAAAGCGGACTTGGGCGACCCATTGAGCCGATTTTAGGTGTAGAACCCACAAAATTTGCAATAGAAAGTGTTGTTTCTGTCTGTCCAAAACCTTCCATAATGGTGAGTCCTGTGGCTTTTTTAAACTGATTGAACACCTCAGGGTTAAGTGCCTCGCCTGCTGTTGTTGCATATTCAATAGAAGAAAGGTCATATTTTGACAAGTCTTCTTTAATAAAAAATCTATACATTGTAGGTGGTGCACAAAATGTAGTGATATTATATTTTTTAAACATAGGCAAAATATCTTCTGAATGGAAACGGTCAAAGTCGTATGTAAATGTTGCCGCTTCGCACAGCCACTGTCCGTAGAGTTTACCCCAGAGAGCTTTACCCCAACCTGTATCAGAAATTGTAAAGTGAAGTCCGTTGGAGTTTACATTATGCCAATGTTTTGCAGTAGGATAATGACCGAGTGCATATTTATATGAATGTGTTGCAATTCTCGGATATCCTGTAGTGCCAGATGTAAAGAGCATAAGCATTGGGTCATTTCCGCAAGGAGTGTTTTCGTTGCGATAATAATGTGTGCTGAAACGCTCCATTTCAACATTGAAATCGTTCCATCCGTCTTTATTTCCGCCAACGAGAATTTTAAGCATTCCCGGGAATCTTTCGGCGGCTTTTTCTGCCTCTGCTGACACATCGCCATCTGCAGTACATACGATTGCTTTAACCCTTGCAGCTTTATATCTGTATTCAAAATCGTGTTCTACAAGCTGATTTGTAGCAGGTATTGCGATTGCACCGATTTTATGAAGCGCAAGCATACAAAACCAGAACTGATAATGTCGCTTGAGAACCAACATTACAGTATCACCCTTTTTGATGCCAAGTGACTCAAAATAATTTGCAGTTTTTGCAGAATATTTTTTCATATCAGAGAAAGTAAACTTTCGGTCTGTCTTATCATTTGCAACCCACATCATAGCAAGTTTATCAGGATTTTTTTCTGCTATTGCATCCACACAGTCAAATGCAAAGTTGAACTTATCCTCGTTTTTAAATGTGATTCCGTTGAAGACGCCATTTTCGTCGTAGGATGATTCGATAAAATTATCTGCAACAGTTTTCTTCTCTTCCACCTTCACTGCCTTGGCTTTTTCAGGAGCCTT